>CAXBQZ010000007.1:0-58742 GCA_963978055.1 uncultured bacterium | reverse complement strand
GCGTCGTCTGGGCGATATCGCCCATCAGGATGCACAGACGTTGGCCGCCGACTAGCGCAGATCAGCCCCCGAAAAGTCGCTTGGTGCGCCTCTTGACGGACGCCACGGCGCGTTCGGGTAGTGGCTTTGGCTTAGACGTGGGTGTCGCAAGCGGCACTGGAACCCGCGAGACCACACCCTTGTTTCCTTTGAGCCAGGCCTGGAGCGTGGGCACGTAGCGGAACGACATGTTCGCAACATCCTTGGTGAACTGGTCACCCACCAGGCCTCCACGTCTGGCCGAGAAACCGTGACTGAAAATCACAATGTCGGAATAGCCAAGACGGTGCAGCATCTCAGCCAGCATGGACACCGACGTGAACTCGTGGAACACCCCGTCAATCCGGCGATCCACTTGGTACACCCGACGGCGGAATCGGTTCCACGTCCAGTCATCGCCAGTTCCGATGACGAAGAGCCCGCTGACAACGATTGGCGCACCCTTCTTCATGGCAAAGCGGAGATCACGCAGGTATCGGTACTGGTCGTAAAACGAGATGTGGCTCCACGAGGACTGCGCGAGAACGAAGTCGATCGAGTTGGCCTCCAAGAAGGAGGTGTCCACATCGGTGACGATGTGGATGTCCAATGGCCTGGAAATCCGCTGTCGCAGTGTCTCGACAAAGACGTCCGCCACATCGATGACGTGGTACTCACCCGCCCTGTCGCCGAGGAGATCGAGCAGCACTTGCGTCGAGCGACCACCGCCGGCTCCGATTTCGACGATGTTGACCTTGTCGCCCAGGCCGAACCTCTGGATGAGCCCCGCATAGTCCCTCTGGAGAGCAGTCGGCGACCCCCACTCATCACCTGGACGCTGGACCTCTTCTGAGCCTTCAGCGCGAACGATGCCATCGCCCGTCCACTCGACCTCGAGACCGTAGCCCTGCTCGGCCCATGCCTTGGCGTACTCGTTGAAATCTCGCCCAACCTCGTCGGGAGTCTTCATTGTGTCCCCTCAATATCAGCCGCGGCTTGCGTGAGTACATCAAAGAAGGCCTGGGTCTCCTGCGCCCCGGAGATGCCGTACCTGCCGTCAACCACGAAGAACGGGACACCCGAAATCCCGTACGCCCGGGCCTGCGCCATATCGGCCTTCACATCTGGAAGATAGCGGCTGGAGGTCAAGGCCGCCTCAACCTCAACTGGATCAAGCCCGACCTCCGCCGCCAGCTCTACTAGATCCGGGATGCGCCCCACATGTGCACCCTCGATGAAGTAGGCGCGCAGCAGCCGTTCCTTCATCTGTTCCTGAACACCATGTGCCTTTGCAAGGTGCAGCAGTTCGTGAGCCTTGACGGTGTTGGTCTGCTGAGTGGATTCGAGGTGGTAGTCAAGCCCGACGGCGGCTGCGATCCCCGCGACCCGCTCCTGCATCTGCGCGACCTGCTCTGCCGACATGCCGTACTTGTCCATCAGGTACTGGGTGGTTGAACCCGCGAAGTCCACCGGAGTATCCGGTGCGAGTTCGAAGGAGTGGTACTCCACCTCGACATCGCCATCGAAGAGTTCGACTGCACGCTCGAATTTACGTTTACCGATGTAGCACCAGGGGCATTGCACATCTGACCAGATATCGACTTTGACCACGACGCAATCGTGCCATCTCCTCCACCTGTGGGATGACCATTCCCGCCGTGATCTAAGCGTTATCTGCCAACGGTGGTTCTTGCCGAAATGTCAATGATTTCTCAGGTTCCACACAGGTTGGCGGGTTCATATCAAGAACAGGCACGTACCGGGCCACTGATGAAAGAAGGCTTTTGTGAGTCAGCAGACACCTACACCGCTTGGACCACCGGCTGGGCCACCTGTTGGACCACCCGTCCATGACGTCTGGAACTCCCCGCTGTGGGCAAACCCCGACACCGTCGCAGGTGTGTGGGCGTCTTCAACCACCACCGAACCGACGTACGAGCAGTTCTACGACGCCACTCCCGTTGTCAAGAAGTCGCGGATTCTTCCCGTCGTCGCCGGGGTCATGGCCGCGGCCCTGATCGGCATCGGCGCCATGCAGGCCCTGGGCCGTACTGATGACGGCCGTTCGGTGGCCGCCGACAGTCCATCGAGTGCTCCCTCGGCACCGGTGGCGCCCAACCCGTCGCAGAGCCTCCCGAGCCAGACTGACCCGAACGCACAGGATCCGAACGCACAGGATCCGAACGCACAGGATCCGAACGCACAGGATCCCAACGGGCTTCCTGGTATCGGCGGACTACCCGGCGTAGATCCGAACAGTGGATCGTTTGGCTCAGGTGCCCAGGACGATCCGTCCGCGGCCGCTCATACGACCGCAGTCGATAAGGGCCTGGTAAACATCCAAAGCACCATCGGCTACGACGGAAGTGCAGCAGCGGGCACCGGAGTCGTGCTGACCTCAGATGGCATCGTCCTGACCAATCATCACGTAATCGCAGGGGCAACCTCCCTGTCCGTTGAGGTCGCAGGAACAACAACGAACTACGCAGCCGATGTCCTCGGCTATGACGCCACTCACGACATCGGCGTGATCAAGCTCCGCAATGCCTCCGGCCTGGCCACAGCTCCGCTCGGCGACTCCAACACCGTGAAGATCGGCGACGAAGTGGTCGGAACGGGAAATGCCGGTGGTGGCAATGGTGCTCCCATCCATGCGGCCGGCAAGGTGACCGGCCTCGGCAAATCCATTACCGCCATGGACTCAGCAAACGGCGCCTCCGAGCAGTTGACCAACCTGATCGAGACCGATGCCAATATCCAGCCCGGTGACTCCGGTGGCGCACTCGCATCGAACGACACAGTGATCGGCATTGTGACCGCAGGTTCAACCTCCAACTCTGACGCCGGAACCTCGGGAACTGATGGGTTCGCCATCCCGATCAATGACGCCCTCTCGATCGCCAACGACATCCGAGCCGGACGTGCCTCGAGCACGATCCACATCGGCCAGAGTGCCTTCCTCGGAATCTCCGTTCAGGCCCGCTCCTTCGCAGGTGCAGGCAACGATGGAGTTTCCGTGGCTCGCGTGATCCCCAACTCGGCTGCCTCCAAGGCTGGTCTGGTAGCGGGCGACGTCATCACCGGAATTGGCGGTGCGGCAGTCACCGACAACACCTCACTCCGCGACTTGATCGCACCTCATCACCCCGGGGACACGGTTTCACTCACGTGGACCGATGTTCGCGGAACCAGCCACACCCATGACGTCACCTTCGGATCCGGACCCGTCGGCTGAGTGCTGACCTCACCCCAACACTTCAGGAGTTTCAATGACCTACCAGACCGCCGCCGACAGCACACCACCGATTACGCAGAATCCCTACCCGGGCACCACTCAAGTTGATGCACAGGCTGAGGCAGCACGTCTCCTGCAGGATGCGCTCTACCAGGTGAAGAAGGTTGTGGTCGGCCAAGACCGCCTCGTCGAGAGAGTTCTCGTGAGCCTGTTGGCCAATGGCCACTGCCTCATCGAGGGCTACCCGGGCTTGGCCAAGACCCTCACAGCATCCACCACCGCTAAGGCCCTCGGTGGTTCGATGACCCGAATCCAGTTCACCCCCGATCTGGTTCCGGCCGACCTGATCGGTACGCGCATCTGGCGTCCGACTCGGGAGGATTTCGATATTGAGTGGGGGCCCATCTTTGCCAATCTGGTGCTCGCCGATGAGATCAACCGCGCACCAGCCAAGGTGCAGTCAGCTCTTCTCGAGGCAATGTCCGAACGTCAGGTGAGCATTGGTGGACAGACCCGTGCCCTACCCGATCCATTCATTGTGCTGGCGACGCAGAATCCCATTGAGTCCGAGGGTGTTTACGCCCTGCCGGAGGCTCAGCGCGATCGCTTCCTGATGCACGTGCTCGTACCACAGCCCTCCTATCAGGAGGAGACTGCCATCGCGACGAGGATGGGCAACGATCGTCCAGTCGCCGAGACAGTCCTCACCACCGATCAACTGCGCGAACTGCAGAAGATGACAGATGAAGTCTTTGTTCACCATGCAGTTCAGGACTATGCAGTTCGACTCATCATGTCCACGCGAGATGCAGCCCGATGGGGCTTTGAAAACATCGCTCCCTACATCTCCTTGGGTGCCAGTCCTCGAGGCACCCTCGGTCTGATCTCTGCAGCACGTGCAATGGCAGTGCTGCGTGGACGCCGATTCGTCGTACCCCAGGACATCTTCGATGTGGCGCCTGAAGTCCTTCGTCACCGCATCACGCTTACCTACGATGCACTCGCCGATGGGATCACTCCGGATCACATCCTCAACGAGATCCTCTCCCGCGTTCAGGCACCGCAGATCTCACCAGCGACGAATGTCAGTGCGCCGGCGTCATCTCAGACCGCACAGCCGACTCTGGTGAACCCGCTGGGCTATCGGACTGCGGGATGAACACTCTGCGCACGGTGACCTCCGTGCCGGTATCTGAGGTTGCCAGCCGAGCCGATGTCCTACGACGACTTGAGCTGGACATCAGACGACGCATCGACGGACTCACCAGCGGTGATCACGCATCACGTCGGCTGGGTCCTGGCAGTGAGCGAGCTCAGGCGCGAGCCTATGAGCCCGGTGATGATGCTCGCCTGATCGACTGGAACCTGACGGCTCGCTCATCGGAAACCTATGTGCGACAGACAGAGGCCGAGCACGAGTTGGAAACCTGGATCGTTGTCGATCGTTCGGCGAGCCTGGACTTTGGCACTGCCACCTGTGAGAAGCGCGATGTCGTCCTCGGCGCGACCGCGGCAACAGGCATGCTCAACCTCCGTGGGGGGAACCGAATCGGCGTTGTGATCACTGGTGGCGACGCCCTCGCTCACCGGCCAGCACGGCAGGGACGCACCGCATTCACGGCCGCTCTTGCGTCTATCTTCGATACGCCACGACAGCAGACCAAGCCGGGCGCCAACGCAGATCTGCTTGCGGGGCTCACCTGGGTGAGCGCTGCTGCTCGACGTCACGGCCGAGTGGTTGTGATCTCCGATTTCATCGACTCAGGCGACTGGGCCCAGGGGATTCGGCGGCTCGCCCAGCGACATGACGTGCTCTGCATTCAGGTGAGCGATCCACGCGAGTTCGACCTCCCAAACGTCGGGATCATCGGGATCGTCGATGCAGAAACCGGCCAGCAGCGGTACGTCAATACCCGCTCACGCAGGCTTCGTGAGGAGTTCGCCGCAACAGCTCGAGCACAGCGGCGCTCGGTCCAACACGCGATCCGAAGTTCAGGTGCCGACTACCTCGAACTGTCAACTGATCGTGACTGGCTCACCGATGTAGTGGCCTACGTCGGCGGTCATCGGTCGGCCGTAACCCGACATGCACACCAACCACAGGTACAACGTTCAGGACAGGGTTTCCAATGACATTTCTCTCCGGATGGCGACTCATCTTTCTTATCGCACCGGTCCTGCTGGCAGTGGCCTATGTGTTGATCCAACGACGCAGGCACAGCGATGTGTTGCGCTTCACCAGCCTCTCGCTCATCGACTCCATTGCCCCGACGAGGTCAGGCTGGCAGCGCCACATTCCCGCGATCGGAATCCTTGGCTCGCTGATTTTGATGACGCTCGCTTTCGCCCAGCCCGCACTTGCCATCCCGGTGGCGAAGGACCGATCCACGATCCTGCTGGCACTCGACACCTCGGCGTCTATGACCGCAACCGATGTGACTCCCAACAGGCTGCAGGCCGCGGAATCTGAGGCGAGGGCATTCATCTCTGGGCTCCCCGAGGGGATCCAGGTGGGGCTGGTCACCTTCGACAGTTCGGCTCGACTGGTCGTCGCACCAACAGCTGACCGAGCAGCCGTCACCTCCGCACTTGACTCACTTGGTGTTGGAGGCGGAACTGCCACGGCAGCCGGTATTCGAACCTCACTTTCGGCCATTGCCGGGATTCCGCAGGGAGACTCCGGCAAGCCTGCCCAAGCCGCGATCGTTCTGATGAGCGATGGAACACCTACTGTTTCCGACGGACTAGAAACCCCGATGCAGGCCGCTGATACCGCCGCCCAGGAAGCAAAGGCTGCGGGGGTGCCCATCGACACAATCGCCTTCGGCACCCAGAACGGCACCGTGAACATCCAGGGTGAGGACATCCCCGTCCCGACGGACGTTGCGGCCATGGCTGCCATTGCACAGAGCAGTGGTGGACGTTCGTTCACCGCCGAAACCGCCGACCAGCTCGGTGCCTCGTACAGCAAGATCAGCCATGACTTCGCGTACGAGATCAAGACCCAGGAGGTCACCGCACTGTTTGCCGGTCTCGCACTGCTTGTGGCCAGTCTGGCCGCCGCGGCCGCCCTCTTTTGGACTCAGCGGCTTATCTGAGTTCCGCCACTGGAGAAGATATTCCGTCCGTATCCATTGACAGCCCTCGTCCGCGGGTCTACCGTCCGGATATCCGATATTCGGAATGGCGTTCATATATATGAATGGGGTCTTCATGGCTGTCTCAATTCGGAGTTACCGCGCGCTGGCCGCGGTGCTCGGTGCATCTGTTCTTGTGACTGGCCTCGCGGCCTGTTCGTCCTCGTCGTCCAACTCCGGTGGTGGCGCAAGTGCTAGTGGTTCAGCTGCTGCCCAGCCGGTATCACTCAGCATGGGTATTGAGCCGTGGATCGGGTACGCCCCCTGGTACATCGCTCAGGAGAAGGGCTACTTCACCGCACACGGCCTCAACGTGAACATCGTCAACTTCACCACCGATGCAGACCGCAATGCGGCCATCATCGCCGGAAAGACGGACGTATCGAATATCGATGCTGGCCGTCTGGTGCAGTGGGCTGAGCAGAAGCAGCCGGTCGAGCCGGTAATGATCGAAGATGCTTCCGTTGGTGCCGATGCCATCCTTTCGTCACCTGACATCACAACCGCTCAGCAGGTAGTCGGCAAGGACGTCGCATACGAGTACGGCACGACCAGTGAGTTGCTCTTCCGCTACTTCCTCAACGCAAACAACATCACGATCGATCAGGTCAAGACCACCAACGTCCCCGCCGCTGATGCCGGAACCCTTCTGATCGCAGGCAAGACTCCGGTCGTAGGTACGTACGAGCCATACATCTCCGCAGCCACCGGTGGTGCCAATGCTGGTAAGGCTCACGTCCTGTTCGGCAGTGACAAGGCCCCGGGCCTGATCTCTGACTTCCTGGCAATCAACAAGACCTGGCTGGCAGCCAACCCTGGCGCTGTGAAGAATCTGATCCTGGCCTGGGACGACGCGATGAAGTACTACGCCAGCAACCATGACGATGCTGTTGCGATCATGGCCAAGGGTGTCGGATCCAAGCCATCCGATCTCACCGCAACCCTGGCCGGTGTGAAGCTCTACACCGTTCAAGACAACAAGGACATGTTTGCCAGCGGCGAGATGGCCAAGAACTTCGCCGGGATCTCCACAACCCTTCAGTTGATGGGCAACGTCAAGGCACCGGTAACCCTCGATCAGGCGGGTAGCTTCACCTACTTCCCGTAAATCGAATTTCGTGACAGGGAAGACTGACGAACCATCATGACCACTGATCTGAGCACGTCGAAGTCGGGTGAGGGTCTGCGGCGTCGCCGCAGGCCCTACCACCTGTTCGAATCCATCCCCACGCGACAGTACGTCCTCATCGCAGTTCTGTCGTTCGCCTTCCTCTTTGGCCTCTGGGCACTTGCGAGCTACGGCAAATGGGTGGACAACCTGTTCCTCCCCACTCCAACACAGGTGTGGAACTCCGCTGTGGCATATGCCTCCGATGGCACGATGTTTCAGGACATCAAAGTCAGCGTCACCCGAATCCTGCTCGGATTCCTGCTGAGCACGGTCATCGCCATTCCAGTTGGCGTGCTCATGGGTGTCAACAAGAGGTTCGAGGCAGCGGTCGAACCACCAGTTGACTTCATTCGCTACATGCCGGCCGTGGCGTTCATCCCATTGACCTTGATCTGGTTCGGCACCACAGAGACGCAGAAGATCGTCATTCTCTTCATCGGCGTCTTCTTCCAGGAAGTCCTTCTGATCATGGACAACGTCAAGAATGTGCCCAGGCCCTTGGTCGAGATGGCGTACACCCTCGGCTTTAATCCGTGGCGCACGATCTACAAGGTGGTCGTGCCCGCCTCGCTGCCGGGAATCGTCGACACCCTGCGCATCTGCATGGGCTGGGCCTGGACCTATCTGGTCGTTGTGGAACTCGTGGGCGCCAACGATGGACTTGGCTTTCGAATTCAGTCGGCACAGCGGTATCTCGATACCCCACAGATCCTTATCGGCATTGTGATCATCGGGATTCTGGGCCTGGGCTTCGACTTCGCCTTCAAGGCGCTCTACCGATGGGCCTTCCCTTACCTCAGTGTGCGAGGCAAGTAGACATGACTGATCTTCTGACCATTGAACACGTCTCAAAGAGTTTCCGGGTGCGCAAGAGTGAGCCACTTCTTGCACTCAACGACATCAATCTCACTCTCGCTGATGGTGAGTTCATGGCCCTGCTTGGTGCCTCCGGATGCGGTAAGTCCACGCTCCTGCGGATCGTGGGTGGCCTGGATGAGCCAAGTCAGGGAAGTATTCGCCTTGACGGACATGAGCTGATCGGCCCGGGACGCGACCGCGGCATGGTCTTCCAGCAATACACGCTCTACCCGTGGCTAACAGCTGTGAAGAACGTCGAGTTCGCCCTGTCTGATAGGCCCGCCAAGGAGCGCACCGAGACAGCCCGAGAGTACCTAAGCGTTGTTGGGCTCTCAGACTTTGCCGACCACTACCCGTCCCAGCTCTCCGGTGGAATGCAGCAGCGAGTTGCCATTGCGCGCGCGCTTGCACTTCGACCTCGAATCCTGCTCATGGACGAGCCCTTCGGCGCCTTGGATGCTCAGACTCGCGGAGTCATGCAGGAACTTCTGCTTTCCATCTGGGAGCGAGATCGCCTGTCGGTGCTTTTCGTCACCCATGACGTCGAGGAATCACTGATCCTGTCTGATCGGGTATGCGTTCTGGGGGCACGTCCGGGTCGAGTCCGCGAGATCGTCACTGTCGATCTGCCGCGTCCGCGACAGCTCGAAATGCAGGACAGCAAGGAGTTTCGAGACTACAAACACCACATTCACGAACTCATCCACGAGGAGGCAGTCCGGGCCACCGGCCTGGAAGGTCTGCTGCGATCGGAGGCGTCATGACGGAGGTGAGCAACCGATCTGTTGGGCGCGCCCTTGAGATCATCAAGCTGCTTTCATCCCACGAGTCCCCGTTGGGTCTCAAGGACATCGCTGAGGGACTCGGGCTCCCCAGAAGCAGCACACTGACCCTGCTACGCGCCCTTCGGGACTACGACTTCGTCGCCGTCGACGATGATGGACGTTACTCCGTAGGCTTGGGCTGCTTCGAGGCTGGATCTGCCTACGCACGCAGCATGACACCGGCGAAGGCGGCTGAGGACGAACTTCGACGGCTGACGGCCACGTTCAACATCACCTCCCATTTCGCGATTCTCGAGGGTGCCGACGTGGTCTACGTTGCCAAGCAGGATCCACCGAATTTGGGCGTTCGTCTGGCGAGTTCCATCGGTGCTCGCCTTCCCGCCGTCGGCACGGCCGTCGGAAAGGCACAACTCGCATACGTTGCCCTCCCGGACTCCACTGGTCCGATCAGCGATGACATTGCCCTGGAACTTGAGCTCACTCGCGAACGGGGATACGCGCTGGATGAGGGTGCGACGGCCCTCGGGATCCGCTGTATTGCAGCCCCTGTGTTTTCCGACCGAGGCTGCGTCGGAGCAGTGGGGGTCAGTTATCTGCAGCAGTCGGACCTGAGCGTTCCAGAGATCGCCGAATCCGTTCTTGCCGTTGCCAATGCGGTATCAACCCGCCTTGGCGGTCGACCACTGACCCGAGGTGCCGCATGACAACTACGCATGCCCTGTTCCTCGCTGAGGATCTCACTCTGACACTGGGTCAGCGTGAGGTTGAGGCAGCCACCAGCGGACAGGCGCAGATCCGAATCGAATTCGCGGGTGTGTGTGGTTCCGATCTACATGTGCTCCGAACCGGAGACTGGGTGAGCACCTGGCCGGCAGTTCTCGGCCACGAGATCATCGGCGTTGTCACCGAGTGCCCAGGTGGTGAGTTGGGCATTGGCACCCGAGTTGTCGTTGACTCGCGGGTGCCGTGTGATCAGTGTGAAGGATGTGAATCAGCGGCCAATCTCTGCGAGAACCTGGCCTGGGTTGGTGAAATCGTTCCGGGCGGCTATGAAACGCACGCCGTCTTCCCCGTCACCTCACTCCACCCATGCCCCCCTGAACTTGAGCCGGGGATTGGTGTTCTTGCGGAGCCGCTCGCCGTCGCGATGCATGGTGTTCTTCGAATCCACGAACCGGCAGATACGGCCCTCATTCTCGGATACGGCCCTATCGGTGCTCTGGTACATGCAGAGATTCAACGGCTGTGGCCTGAGTGCGAGGTCTCCGTGCGTGAGCCGCTCGCACAACGTCAGTCCCTTGCGGAGTCATTTGGCGCCGACACACATCCGCAGCAGGGTCGCTGGCCGCTGGTTATTGATGCTGCCGGGTACCCAACAAGCCTGGCCGACGCCGTCGATCTGACCGTTCACGGTGGCAGTGTTCTGGCCATTGCCATTCCCCACGGGCCAGTCACCCTCGACGCCCAGGGATTGGTGGAGCGTTCTATCGCCCTGATCGGAAGTGTCGGATTCTGTGATGAGCTCCCCGAGGCCATTTCAGTGCTTGCTGACAACCCAGAAAGATACCGAGCACTGGTCACTGAGGCTGTCCTTCTGGAGGAGGCCGCCGAGCGACTCACAACCATGAACACCAACCCTGCGGCAGGAAAGGTTGTGATTCGGCTGTGACAACAGTCCCTGACATCGCTCGCGATCGAGTGGAGGGTCTGCCCACCTATCGCGCTGGAAAGCCCTCATCATCTGCTGCTGCCAACAAGCTGTCTTCAAATGAGGCAGCACTCGGACCGGGGCCATCGGTCGTACAGGCGATTCGCACTGCCTCGTCGAATCCACACAGGTATCCCGATGAATCAGTGGTGCGTGATCTCATCGCGGCCAAGCATGGGATCAGTACCGATCGCATCTTGCTGACGAACGGCAGCGATGAACTCTGCTACCTCGTCGCAGACATCTTCCTCGGGCCGGGACGCACCGCCGTCGTCGGTGATCCGTGCTACGCCATCGACGCGACCGCGACCCTGATCTCCGGAGCGAACACTGTTCGAGTCCCTCTGAAAGCCGGTCATCACGATCTAGACGCTATGGCAGCAGCCGCCCAGTCCGCGCAGGTGGTCTGGCTCCCCTCACCCCATAATCCAACCGGCACAACCATCAACGCCGAGGCCCTCGGCACCTTCTTGGCCTCGGTACCGACGTCATGTCTGGTCGTGCTCGATCAGGCCTACATCGGGTATGTCGACTCAGAGCCCGATGTTGTCGAGCTGCTGGACCGTTACCCCAATCTGCTCGTGCAGCGCACAATGTCGAAGGACCGCGCCCTAGCCGGGCTGCGAATCGGCTACACGCTCGCACACCCCCAGGTGGTCCAGGCCCTTGCGGTGCTGCGACCGCCGTTCAGCGTCAATGCACTCGCCTTGGCTGCAACCGCTGCGTCCCTGACCAGTCCAGCATGGAACCGGATGAGCGTCGATCGCATCAGGGAAGGGCGCGAACTCCTTGAGAGTGAACTAGATGCGCTGGGCATCGAGTACATACCAAGCCAGGCCAACTTCGTTCTGGTCAAGCTCAATCATGAGGAACTCAAGCCGTTCCTTGAAGCTGATCAGATCACCGTGCGAGCGGGTGAGGATCTGGGGGCACCTGGCTGGGTTCGGATTACGGTCGGCTGGGCACCAACAATGGCTGGCCTACGGCAGGCACTTCGCGCCTACTCCAGAGCAACACCACATGCACAAGTCAACTGACGGCACCACACTGGTACCGCATCCAAACATCACAAGCAGAACCGAGTGAATGGAAGTCCTGATGTCAGTAACGAATCCGATCCGCGTCATCGGCACCTGGGAAGACATGTCCGAGGACGAGCGTGAGAAGTCCGTCACGCGCGGAATGGACAACATCTTCAATCCCGCGTTGCAGGACAGTATCCGTGCGCTCATCGAGCAGGTTCGGCTCGAGGGTGACGCCGCTGTCGTGCGTGCGCTTAAAGAGTTCGACAAGGTCGACATCGGCAACAAGAGCCTGCGGGTGAGTGATGAGGAGTACGAGGCAGCACGCGCATGGATCAGCCCAGAGCTGCTGGCCGCGATCCGCGATGCAATCGATCACGTGCGTCGATTCAATGAGAACCTCACCGCGCGTGGCGACTGGAGCTTCGAGTCAGAGCCCGGCCTGACCGTCGGGGAGAAGGTAAGCCCCATCGCGAGCGCCGGACTGTTCGTTCCCAGCGGCAAGGGTTCCTACCCATCGGTGGCCGTCCAGTTGGCGACCCCTGCGGTCGTCGCGGGCGTCCCCAACATCGCCATCGTGGTTCCGCCCGTTCCTGGCACCGATGGTGTCGTTGATCCAGCCGTCCTTGTCGTCGCCCAGGAGCTCGGCCTTCAGGGGCACGTCTACCGCGTCAACGGTCCAGCCGGTATCGCGGCACTGGCGTTCGGCACCGAGACCATCCCGAAGGTCCGCAAGGTCGTCGGCCCAGGCAGCCCGGCCGTTGCCTGTGCCCAGATCGAGGTCCAGCGCTATGGCACGGTGACCAACATGCTGCTCGGTCCGAGTGAGAGCCTGATCATCGCCGATGAGTCAGCTGACCCACGACTGCTCGCTGCTGATCTGCTCAACGAGGCTGAGCATGGTCCAGACTCATCGAGCATTCTCGTCACGCCAAGTGAGGCCGTTCTGGCCGCCGCCCAGGCCGAGGTCTCACGTCAGGTTGAACTGCTGCCTGAGCCGCGTCGTACGTACGCGCTCACCTCGCTCGGAGTGAACGGTGGCGCCTTCGTCACCCGCTCCATCGAATCGGCGACCGATGTCGCCAACGCCTACGCACCAGAGCACATGCAGATTGCAGTAGCCGACCCCGACTACGTTCTCTCTCGCCTGTTCGATGCCGGTGAGATCCTGATCGGCCAGAACACGACTGTCTCCATGGCCAACTTCATCATCGGTTGCCCCGCCTCGCTACCGACGAGTGGCTTCGCCAAAGTCAGCAGCGGCATCACTGCGGATGCATTCCTGAAGAAGACCGCAGTTGCAAAGTCCGATCTGGTGGCCCTCACACGGATGAGCGAGAACGTGCTGGCCTTCACCGCCCACGAGGGCTTCCCGGCCCACGGTGCTGCCGTCTCCGCACGCCTGACGTCCGAAGGCTAGACATGTCGACCGCATCTGATATCCGTGCCGCAGTTGTTGCGGGACGAGTGTCAGATGCGGTCGACCTCACGCGACCGCTCGTTGAAGCGCTCATTGGCTCCTCCGTTGAGTCGATCCGCTTCACGTCCGATGCGTATGCGCTGAACTCCGTGAGTGGACGAGTACTGCAATCGGATGGCGTCGAACTGTTCTTCAAGTTCCATGTTGAAGATGGAGAGCAGGACCATGTGGGCGAGTACTACCGCGCCAACATCCTTGCTGAAGCCGGTGTACCCGTTGAGGTTCCCGTCGCGATCTCCACCGAGCCGGGTGAGCAATTCGTCCTCTACGAGATCCGCAATGAGCCACGCATGGTCGACGTGTGTCTGGATCTAGACAGAGTCTGCGGATCGACGGCGACTCTACCTCCCGCGCTGCTGGACGCCAGACAGGAACTGGATCGCAAAGTCGGCGAGGTGCTGGTGCGCTCATGTCGGGTTGATGCCAGTGGCGCTTCGTCATCCCTGCACCAGCTCTTCCACCACCGACTGACAGATTCCTCCGGCACCTTTCCCGGCGGACGTTATGCCGACTGGTATGTCAATAACGAGCTGTTCAACGACCTCGCCGACGTCCGTTGGACGGTCAACGGAACCACGTACCGCCAGAGCCTTCGCGAACTGGTCGAGCAGTCGCAGGCACTCCTTGCACCGGACCTGTTCGCACAGCAGCCCGTGGTCACCGCCCATGGTGACGACCACCACGGAAATGTGTGGGTCATTGATTCCGAGGGCAGGCCTGAACTTCGGCTCTTCGACCCCGCATTCGCTGGCACTGATGTGCCTGCCCTACTCGCACTGGTCAAGCCCACCTTCCACAACGTCTTCGCCCACCCGTACTGGATCTACCATCCATCCGAGGTGCCGCTGGAATCGGTGAATCTCACCAGGGCTGGCGATTCGATCGCCCTCACTGACTCCCTCACCATCAATCCGATGCGTCAGCAGATCCTCGACAGCATCGCCCAATACTCATGGCTCCCATTGCTGACCGAACTGCACGACCGCAGACTCCTGCCGGCCAACTGGCGGTCGATCGTTCGCTCCGCCCTCTTCCTGTGTCCATTTCTGGTCACCAATCTGGTCTCAAGCGATCGCAGCGAACTGATGCGTACGATCGGACTCGCACATGCGGTGGCCGCGGGAAGTGAACCCACGAACGGAACAGATCCGCTGACCGACATGCTCGACTGGCTGGAAGGGCAGGTGTCACAGTGAACCTCGATGAGCTTCGCGCCACTCTGCAGTTCAAGTCCATCCCACTTCGCCACAGCGACCGAGTTCTGGCCCGCGCCTACAGCATCGAGGATCTGCGTCGAAGTGCGCGGCGAGCCCTGCCACGATCGGTTTTCGACTACGTCGAAGGTGGGTCGGATGAGGAGACCACCCTTCAGGAGAACCGCCTCGCCTTCCAGAGCAGGCAGTTGCATCCCCGCACTCTGAATGACGTATCGACGGTGTCGATTGAAACAGAGTTGTTCGGCTCAGCTCTTCCGGCTCCACTCGGGTTCTCCCCGACGGGCTACACGCGGATGATGCACCCGGAGGGTGAGGTCGCCGTTGCCCGTGCGGCCACCAGCAAGGGCATCCCCTACGCCCTGTCCACAGTCGGCACCACCACCATCGAGGATGTCGCTGCAACTGGCCTGGCACATCTGTGGATGCAGATCTATCTGCTTAAGGACCGTGAACTCACCTGGGCGCTGTTCGATCGAGCTCATGCCAGTGGTGTTGAGGTCCTCGAATTCTCAATCGACACGGCCATCGGTGCACGTCGCCTACGAGACCTGCGCAACGGCCTAACAATTCCCCCAAGTCTGACACCGGCAACCATCGTCGATATCGGCATGCATCCGCGGTACTGGACCTCCATGGTTCGGGCTCCGGGCATGAAGTTCGCCAACCTTGCCGATCCCGATAAGCCCGGTCAGACAGTGGCTGATATCAACGCCCAATTCGACTCATCGCTCACCTGGGCCGATCTGGCCGAGATTCGCAGCCGCTGGCCCGGCAGGCTTCTCATCAAGGGACCGATCAACCCTGAGGATGCACAGCGGGCCATCGACGCAGGTGCCGATGGGGTCCACCTGTCCAACCATGGTGGCCGACAGCTCGACAGGTGCGTTCCAGCAATCGATCTTGTGGCGCCAGTTCGCGCGCAGTTGGGCACCGGGCCAACGATCGTCGTCGACTCCGGAATTCGGCATGGGATGGACATCGCGATCGCAATCGCCGAGGGTGCCGACCTTGCCACTGTCGGACGTCCATACCTGTACGGTTTGGCAGCGGCCGGTGAAGCCGGAGTCGACATGGCCTATGAATTGCTGGTTGCCGAACTCCGTCGGACCCTTCAGCTCCTTGGATGCACCACACTGGCCGAGCTGCGCGAGAACGCAGCTTCACTCATAACAAGGAAGTCCGATGACTGATCGCCGTCGCATTCTCATCACTGGTGCCACCAGTGGAATCGGTTTCGCGGTTGCCCAGCGGCTGGCCAGCACCGATGACGTCTGGATCATGGGGTCACGGCCGGAAACTGCCCACGATGCCGTGTATCGGCTACGGGAAGCGGGGGTGAGCGTTATCGGCGCCACGGGAGTTGATGCTGCCGACGAGGACGCCGTGAATAACGCCGTGGATACGGCTGTGGCCGCCATGGGTGGACTTGATGGCGTCTTCATCAACGCGGGGATGGATGGTCAGGCAGTTCCGGCGACGGAGCTCGGAGTCGAGGGATTTCGGCGACTGCTCGATGTGAATGTTGTTGGCCCCTTCATCGTCGCCAAGGCCGCGATCCGTCACCTGAGCCGCCCAGGGACGATCGTGTTCAACTCATCGGCCAACGCCGTGCGGCCGGAGGCCCACTTCCTTGACTACAACGCGAGCAAGGCAGCAGTTGCCAGCATGGCCGCCACCCTTGCCCTGGAGCTGAGCGCCGAAGGGGTCAGCGTGATCTCGCTCGCCCCGGGCTACTTCCCCACCCGGATGACCGAGGCCTATCTGAACGATCCGGAGATCGCCAACGAGCTGATGCATCTGATTCCAGCCAAAAGGTTCGGCACGCTGACCGAGGTGGCCGAGGTCGTCGACTTCCTGCTGTCACCCTCAGCACGCTTCATGACCGGAAGTATGGTCAACCTCGATGGTGGACGCAGTATCTGAGCACCTCTAGGAACTCCGCTGACATCGCGATAGCGTCGGAACATCGAAGAAGGGATGCTCAACATGACCACCGTAAGTTTTACTCGAATGGCAGATGGCACGCAGGCCGACTACGAACTACTCGAGGAGTCTGAGCAGCGATATGTTGAGGGACTGGCCGACCGCGTGCTAGCCGCCATTCGCGATCTCGGTGAAGGCATCGATGGTTACAAGGTGAGCCGGCTCGAGCACAGTGTTCAGTCGGCAACTCGTGCCTACCGCGATGGACGTGACAATGAATATATCGTGGCGGCACTCGTCCATGACGTTGGTGACAGCCTCGCCCCCTGGTCACATAGCGAGATGGCTGCGGCAGTCCTTCGCCCGTTCGTGCGTCCCGAACTGCACTGGATCGTCAAGCATCACGGCCTCTTCCAGCTCTACTACTACGGGCACTTCGTAGGTGAAGACCGCAATGCGCGAGACCGATTGAAGGATCACGAGTACTACGACGCCTGTGTCGAATTCTGCGATCTGTACGATCAGGAATCCTTTGATCCCGAGTACGACTCACTTCCCCTCGAGTTCTTCGAACCGATCCTGCGCGAGGTGTTCGCCGCGCCTCGTTATCTGCCCGGCCACAGCGCAACCACCGTCGGCTAGTCGCTGGGTAAGCGGGCGGGCACGATCGGGGGCACGACAAATGAGTCAGCGGACGAATGCCTTGCTTCAGGCATACGTGCCGCGCATGGCTGTTGCATGGCTTCGCGACTCACCCGATGAGGCGTGGAAGGCAATCGACGGAACCCTTGCTTTCGTTGATATTTCTGGTTTTACCGCACTGACGGAACGGCTTGCAAAACAAGGAAAAGTCGGCGCTGAACAGATGAGCGACATCCTCAATGGGATGTTCGCCGATCTTCTCTCCGTCGCATACCGGGATGGTGCGGGCCTCGTTAAATGGGGCGGCGATGCCGTACTGCTTATGTTCCAGGGCCCTGATCATGCAGCTCGTGCAGCCCGGGCCACCTACGGCATGCGCGAACGGCTTGCGACGATAGGCCGCATCGGCAAGGGCAAGTCAAAGGTCGTGCTGCGGATGTCGGTAGGCATCCACTCCGGCACCTTCCACTACTTCCTCGTGGGTGATCCAGAGATTCACCGCGAGCTCATCATCAGCGGTCCAGCAGCGAGTCGATGTGCCGAGATGGAAGCACTAGCATCTGCGGACGAAATCGCACTTTCGGAGGAGGCTGCGGCCCTTATTGACTCGAACCACCTCGGAGAACCATGTGGAGATGGCTATCTCCTGGCGTCCGCCCCCACCTTTGATACTGACGTCCAAGTGCCGCGGCCTTCGGCCAAGGACCTAGATCTTGCGATGCTGCTGCCCAACAATATTCGCACCCATCTACTTGAGCGTCAGGGTGAGGCCGAGCATCGCAAGATCGGTGTTGCCTTCGTTCAATTTTCCGGCACCGACGAACTGCTGATGAACGAGGGACCGGATGCACTCGCCAGAGCCCTAGACGAGTGCATAAGGACCGTTCAGCAGGCTACGACCCGATACGGGGTCACCTTCTTCGAGACGGATATCAATCGCGATGGCGGCAAAATCCTGCTGACCGCCGGAGCACCAGCCAGTGGCGACCACAACGACGAACGTATCCTTCGCGCTGCATGCGACATCGCGGCACACATCGGACAACTGCCCGTCCGGATCGGCGTAAATCGAGGAGATGTCTTCTCCGGTGACTTCGGCCCCGAATTCCGACGCACGTATTCGGTGAAGGGTGATGCGATAAACCTCGCAGCGCGACTGCTCGGTAAGGCCGAGTTGGGCCAGGTGGTCGCCACCATGAACGTCATTGACAAGTCGGGCGTCGACTTCGAGATAGAGCCCCTAGCCCCGTTCACGGTGAAGGGTAAAGCTGAACCGATTCACGCGGCACGAGTGGGCCGTCCACTCGAGTCAGTCCGCGCGGCGATCGCGAAATCCACCTTCGTTGGTCGTGAACTCGAGTTGTCACTCCTGACGCAGGCCCTCGCCGACACGGCACAGGGCCAGGGCCGCCTCGTCGTCCTCAGCGGAGAGCCCGGCATCGGTAAGACCCGACTCGTCGAACAAGCACTCGGTGATACACCCCATTCAATCTATGCAACCCGATGCGATGAATACGAAATCAGTACTCCGTACTGGCCCTTCCGAGCGCTCGTCCGAGGAATTCTTCAGGTAGCCGAGGACGACAGCGACACCGAGGTCGTTGAGGCACTTCAACGGCTCGCTGAGGACACGGACCCATCGTTATTGCCGTGGCTTCCCCTCGTGGCCGAAACCATCGACGTCGACATGGCGACCACACCCGAGGTTGATGCACTTGCCGAGGAGTTTAGGAAGGCAAGACGCGAGGACGTGGTAGCCAGGCTCTTCGCTGCAACCCTTTCTACTCCGACGGTCTTAACGATCGACGATGTGCACCTGATGGATGATGCGTCCGCAGATCTCATCGAGCGGATCGCCAGAGACCTCGCAGACTCAACCCGGATGATTCTTATAACTCGCCGCGATCAAGACCGTGGATTCCTGCCGTCCCAGGAGTATCCAGTCGTCGAGATTCGCCCCGGACCACTGACGGAGCAGGCAGCCAAGCAATTCGTCGCCAACGAACTCGCAGACGCTGCCATTACCTCGCATGACGTTGCACTGATCGTGCAGCGCGCAAGCGGCAACCCACTATTCCTGCGAGGTTTGATCGAAGCAGCACGCAACGGCGAGCGCGTAGATACCTTGCCAGACCGGGTTGAAGACCTCATTACAAGTCAGATTGATCGGCTCCCACCAGCGGAACGAACCGTCCTTCGATTCGCGTCAGTACTTGGCGTGGCATTCAATGAGAACGAGCTGCGAGCGCTACTTCAGGATCGCCCGCTCCCAACATCACGTGCATCACTGAGCCGACTTTCATACTTCATTCGCCAAGACGGTCTAGGCAGGTACCACTTTGAGCACCGGCTCCTTCGAGATACGGCTTATGAGGGCCTTCCGTATCGAACCCGACACGAACTTCACGGCAGGGCTGCCGCGCTGATCGAGGCCACCGCACCAGACACCGACGACGTGGCCGAACTCCTATCCCTTCACTACCTTCACGCCAAGAAGCCCGAAAAGGCATGGCATTACGCCAATATTGGTGGACATCGAGCAGCCGCCAAGTACGCACACGGTGAAGCCGAGGAACTCTTCACCCGAGCCGTCACTGCCGCCCGCGGACTGCGGGGCGTCACCGACGAGGAAAAGGCTAAGGCCTACATAGCCCTAGCCGACGCCCAAAAATCCCTAGGGCGCAACAGCGACGCCCTCACGAATTTGGCGCATGCTCGCCGTCGTCTGAGTAAGGATCCACTGGCCAAAGCATCCGTGTATCGCCGACAAGCCAGCATCCAGCGGGATAGCAGCAACGCAAGGGCGGCCTTGAGATCTGTTCGCTTGGGAATCGCAGAGGCCCGTCGACTCGGTGGCCAGAACGCAGTCTTAATCGAGAGCAACTTGGTTGCAGTCAGAAGCGCAACATTCAGACATCTCGGTCACCACCAGCAGGCCTTAGCGTCTGCCCATGAAGCACTTGAGCTTGCCAGCCTTGCCGGCGACTCCGAGGCTATTGCCGATGCAAACATGGCCATCCACAACGAGCTCATCCTCCTCGGAAATCGAGATGAGTCATACGGAAGAGAGGCGATTCGCCTGTATCAACAGATGGATCAACTTGTCGGCGTGGCTGTTGCGCTCAATAACTTGGCTGTTCACACATGGCATGAAGGAAATATCGAAGGGGCGTTATCTCAGTATTTCGAAGCAAATAGCGCCGCACGTATGGCCGGAGACACATATCTCCAAGCGCTAACACTCGTGAATATTGGGGAGAGCCTTGTTGAGTTGAGCCGATATGGGGAAGCTGCCAGAACCATTAGTGACGCGTTGCCAAGCCTACGTGCGGCGGGCATGGACACATACAGAGCCGCAGCGCTGCGACATCTTGGTAGCGCTCACATTGGCCTCGGCGACCTCGAGGGTGGACGAATGACACTTGTTCAGGCAGTCGAATCCGCAAAGACCATCGAGGACTTCGAAGAACTAACGGAATCTCTCAGGGCACTAGCGCAGCTTGAATTGCGGATTGGTCAAGTAACCCAGGCTTTGTCCTTGATTGAAGACGCCCTTAGCATCGCCGAACACAATGATTACACCTATCTTCTACCCAGTTTGAGGCGAACAGAAGGAGAGATCCTGCTGGCTAACGGGTCCACAGACGTGGCTCGAGAACGCCTACTCTTAGCTAAACAAGAAGCACAAAACTTCTCCGCAGGCGAGGTCGCCAAAATAGAAGCCCTAATCGAGTCCCTCGGGTAGCCTTCGCATGTCTGGATGACTCAACTAAGGCTTTGAGGCAAACTTGGGGTCTTCGACGAACAGGATCGGTCGCGTGAGCGCATTGGTTGTGGCATCGCGAGTGATCGCGTAGACGTCAATGCAGAACAGCTTGGACGGATCGCTCGCAGCCGCAGACAGAATGGCGGGATTCGTAATAGCACCAACTCCGCCTGAGCCAAGAGGACTGCAAGGCTGGGCATATCCGTAGTTCTGATACGTCCCGTTCACCTTCAGCGAGACCAGAACCGGGTATGCACTGTACTCCGCTGCCTGCCAGTCGTAACGAGTCCCTGAGACGAGACGCGGGTACACATCGGACGTGGAGTTTCCATCGCCAAGTTGGCCACCGGCGCCGTAGCCCCAGCACTGGATCATCCAGTCGGCGAAGACGGTGCAGCTAAATCCATCACCAGCCGAGACCACCGAGGCTGGCGTAACAGCTTGGAGCGTCGCGTCCCACGGCACATACGTCGGAAGGTAGGAACCCGCCGGATAGTTGATGGAACCCGTCTGTCCATCTGCGTCGGCACCCCAACAGTAGACGTAGTGGTTGGCACTCTCCGTGGCACAGGCATGTCCATAGGGGCCCATGGCCACGTCAAGGATTGATCCATCTGTCGGAATCGCATTCATCAGCGGCGTCGACGAGGTCGTGTAACTATTCGGGTCGGTGCCGAGCTGTCCCGAGTCGTTGTTACCCCAGCAGTACAGTTGGTTTGTACCGGTGAGTGAACAGACACTGCTCCCACCCGCAGCGATACCCGTGGCCGCAATCGCAAAGAATCGATTGTCGACGCTATACCCGATTTGCACGATCGACGGCCCGTTAATGTAGCCGCCGTTGTCACCACCCTGACCCAACTGGCCATTCACGTTGTCACCCCAGCACCAGGTTGTGCCATCGAGCTTCACCGCACAGGTGCTACCACTGACGCCGAAGTTGACGTCCGAGTAGGCCGCGAATGCCACCACCTGCTTAACACCCGTGAATGCAACGTCCGAATAGGGTTCATAAACAGGCGCGGCCGGCTCTGTTGACGAGGTGCCTACGTATGGATTGCCGAATTGGCCCGTCGTGTTGCTTCCCCAGCACCAAACTCCGGTGTCTGCTGCCACACCGCAGGTGTGAGCACCCGAGGTGGAGATCTGCGTAAGTACCGGGATCCCGGTGATGGCAACGGGTGTTGAGCCATAGCCCTGACCCCAGCACAGAACTGAGCCGTCAGTGTTGAGGGCACAGGTCTGGTTAACGGCAGCGGTTACCTGAGTCGCAGTCGTGATTCCTGACACGGTCACCGGCACATTTGAGGGGTCACCCACACTGGATCCCAACTGCCCCTGCGAGTTATCACCCCAGCACTGAATCGTGTGGTCGGGACGCAGCGCACAGGTATGACTCCAGCCACTTGCAATTGCACCTGAGGTGGGCTCTGGGTTGGAATTGACCGGCTGAGGGCAGGCGCTGGCATTACATGTAAGTGAAAGCGCTGCCGGCGAGCTCGCTGAGTAGAGATGGGTTGAACCCTGAGTCGAGACCATGTCGAGGGTGACCGTTTGACTTGCTGCATCACATACGTACCCAGACGGGAGCAGCGGATCAGCACAATCCGTTGGCTGAGCCGTGAGCGACACTGGGCCGAAGGAACCATTCGGCAGGTTGAATGACGCACTACCCGACGGAGTCGTGATCGACGTCTGCGGAAGCGCCACATTCGGAGTGCCAGTTACGGTGGCACCACCCGCGTAGGCGATATCGGTTGTCTTAGAACCAGTTGCGCCTGCAGCAGACACCTGAAGAGTCAGCCCGTTCTGGGCTGTGGAGAAGGACGAGCTAATCGTCGCCGCACCCGTCGCATCCGTGACTGCTGACGGCGCGGTTGGCGTAAATGTACCGCCCGCGGAATTCGTGGCGCTCAACGTTGCAGTCGCACCAGCGTAAGGATTGCCAAATGCATCGGCCACCGTCACCGCTGTCGCGAATGTGCCCCCAGCAACCGGCGTCACCGCAGGCGGCGTGTGCGAGGTGTCCGTCACACTCGAAATCGTCACAACAGCAGGTGCGGCATTCACAACGAATGGAGCAGAAGAACCGCGATAGGCACCGGAGGTCACCGTCACGTTTTGATTCTGTGCCACAGTAAAGCGTGCCGGTACGACGAACTGACCACCGGTAACTGATGCCGCCGGAATGTTGACGGTTACCGACTTGCCGGCACCAAATGCCACGCCACTCACACTTGCGTTCGGATCATCACCGGTAATCGTGAACGTAACCGAACCACCGGTGAATGAGGCGTTCTTGACCGTGATGTTCTGAGCTACACCCGCGGTAAATGCGCTGGGTGCTGTGACGGTGAAGACCGTCGAGACAGAGCCGCCAACGGTGATGGACGGTGCTGGACTTGGGATCGCAAATAGGCCACTGCCAACCGCAACTAGTGGGAACGACAATGTGCCCGCCTTCGTGGGCGCGTAGAAGGAAATGGAGGCCGTCACCGTTCCATTGGCCGGTACTGCCGATGTCTTCAGAGGTGCCTGCGCCTGAACCTCGACCACAGCAGAACAAAGCTTGGGGCTGTTGGCATATGACTTACAGGGCACGATCCGCTGCGTCCAGCGTCCTGGGGCGAAGACCCCGGCTATGGCCACCGGACCGCCGGAGGTGATTTGGCCCAGTCCTGGTGGAACCGCGTAGGCAAACCCGGCCAAGGTCCCACCGTTCGTCGCCTTGTTCGTAACAGAGAAACTCACCGTGGTGAGCGCTCCCGGCGTCGCCGATGCCCCGGCAACGCCGTTCACACTCGTGACCACAGAGACCTTCTGCGGAGTGGCCGTGGCGGCCGAGGTGCTGTCTGCAGCAACGACTCCGCTGATAGCAATCGCTCCGACGAGCAAAGCACCGATTCTGAGAGAACGAAATCGAGAGAGGGTGGCAGACCGCATGAGATTCCTCGAATACTGAAGACGCAGGTACGAGGAACAAGGTAGTTACTCAAGGCGGCCAAATCCCTTGAAACTCAGTCTTTTTACTAAGAGTTCATTTTAAGTAACACTCCGTATTCAAAAGGGTTTGTCACAGCGGAATTTGAACACTCACCGTCACGCGACTCTCGAGTCGTTCACATGTAACCCGATGATCCTTTCAGGCCCCACGGTGCGCAATCACAGCGTCGTCATAAGTTGACCGCGCATAGTGAACTCAGACGGGTCAGCGAGTGATCCGTGCCTCGACCGAAAGGACAGGACATGACCGATCAGAATCGACCCGGATTTGAACCTCCTGCATATCACGTGGCACCCGCACCGCAGGTAGCGGAGATCACGACTGCAAAGCCAGCAAAGTCCACCCGTGGACGAAATGGCCTATGGGTTGCCGGTGCTGTCGGAATCGCAGCCGTGGGCTTTGCCGGCACTGCATATGCCGCCAACGCCACCCCCTCACCAAGCCCTTCCAGCTCATCAAGCACCCCCGGGCAGCCCGCCCAGCAGGGCCCCGATGGAGATAACGATGGTCCGGGTATGGGCCCAGGCCATATGGGCCCGGACGGTGGACCCAATGGCGGTCAGGGTGGCGGCTGGGGACGTCACGGCGGCGGTATGCGAGGCCTTGGCCTCGGCCCCGGAATCCATGGCACCTTCGTCACCCCCAACCAGAGTGGCACTGGCTACCAGACCATCGACACCCAGAAGGGTTCGGTCACTGACGTCAGCGCCACCTCGATCACGGTGAAGAGCAAGGATGGCTTCACCAAGACCTACGTCGTGAGTTCAACGACGAACGTCAACGGCAAGGCCGGCGATATCGCAAGTGTGAAGAGTGGCGACGATGTCGCGATTCTGGGCATCGAGAGTGGCAGTGATGTCAACGCCCAGCAGATCTTCGACGGTAAGAACTTCAAGCCGGGTGCACAAGGCAAGCCGGATGGAAACTGGCAGCCTGGCCAGAACGGCAACCAGCCACCTGCGCCGAACGGCTCAACCGGTGCCAGCGGCGGCGGACCCGCACCGTCCGCTCCCAGCACCAACGGCTGATAGGTAGTCATCACATAGAGGGCTGGTATCCCCGCAACCTCAGGGCGGGGATACCAGCCTTATGTTTGTGCGCTGTGTCGATACCGCTAGAGGTAGAGACCGGTCGACTCACCTGAGACGCGATCCGCGGCAACGGCATGGATGTCACGCTCACGAAGCAGCACGTACTCGGTGCTGTGAAGTTCAACCTCAGGATGGGCCTCCGGGTCGAACAGCACCTGATCGGCCACCTCGACCGTTCGCACGTTGGGACCGACGGCTACAACCCGGGCCCATGACAGACGCTTGCCAACCTGAGCGGTCGCAGGAATCAGGATTCCTCCCATCGACCGACGGTCACCATCAGGTTCGACCCTGACGAGAACTCGATCGTGGAGAAGCTTGATCGGCACGGAACCGTCTGGGAGCGGAGAAGTATCGGGAGCACTCACGAGGACGAGGGTACGCCCTGTGAGCTGATCAGCAGATCCCGGTCGGGTCGGACTATCGTCGATTGCGTCGCGCCAGGGCGCGAAGGGCGATCAGACCCACCACCGCACCGGCAGCGATGGCCACCCGCTCGGGGCGGACACCCCCGTATTCGTCGACGAAGACACCCTTGACGGAGTTGACGCCGCGATCCAGAACATTGGCCGGCTTGACGTACTCCTGAAAGTCGTCCAGGCGGGACGCGAGTCTGTTCCGCGTCGCGTCAATCTCGGACTCGATCTGCGCAGCCGTCCGTCGTGGCTCCACCACGATCGGTTCAACGGCGGCTGAAGCGGTCTTGGCCACAGAGGAGTTGGACACGTTGCTCACAGGACGAGACTACGCGGCCAAGCCGGTTCACGCACTAACCGGATCTACCACTGGACGATCCGTGCTCAGATCTTCGTCCAGAGTGAGTTCCATACCCCGCTGAAGCTCGGCCTCAAAGTCAGGATTGACCGCCATTATGCCGGCCTCCCACTTCTGCTCAATATTGCCGAACTTCCACACCAGCAGAGCGATGATCCACGAGAGGATGAAGACGCCGACGATGACGAAACCGACTCTGTTGAGGTCCAGGCCACCGATCCACGCGATTGGACCCTCAGTGATACCGAACCTGTCGGTGATGATCGAGATGATCTCGATACCGCCAATGACCAGAGCCACGAACACGCTGAGGGCTGTCACCGTGATGTTGTAGTACACCTTGCGCACCGGCTTGGAGAACGCCCAGCCGTACGCGAAGTTCATGAAGCATCCATCGATGGTGTCGAGCAGGCTCATACCGGCGGCAAACAGAATGGGCAGGGTCAGGATCGCGTACCAGGGCAGGGCAAAGGCCGCAGCGCCGCCGGCAATCACGAGCAGGCCCACCTCGGTCGCGGTGTCGAAGCCAAGTCCGAACAGCAGGCCGATCGGGTACATCTGCCATGGTGCGGTCAACTTCTTCGTCACCTTCGCGAGAATGCGATTGATGAACCCCCGGTTGTTGAGGTGCTCCTCCAGCTCCAGTTCATTGAACTCACCACGTCGCATCCCCTTGAACACTCCGATGATCTGACGGAGTACCACGAGATTGAGGAGTCCGATGAGCAGAAGGAACACGCCAGAAATAAGAGTTCCGACAAGTCCGGTGACCGTGTGCAATGTTGATGTCTCGTTCTGGACCTGCCCCGCCAGGGCGCGGACCCCGAATGACAGGAGCAGACACAGACCAAAGACGACCGAGGAGTGACCGAGGGAGAACCAGAATCCCGTCGACAGCGGCCGCTTGCCATCAGCCATCAGCTTGCGGGTGGTGTTGTCGATGGCGGCAATATGGTCGGCATCGAAAGCATGTCGCATACCCAGGGTGTATGCGGTGACTCCAATACCGACGCCGAACACCTGTGTCGCTGAGACGTGGTAATTGTGCGGAGCGATCATCAGCAGCATGACCCCCCAGCCCACGACGTGGAGCATGATGACGAAGGACGCCATGCTGATCAGCGATACCCACTCGCGAGGTGTGAGGGACTGCCTTATCTTGGTCCAGCGGGATTCTTGGACTTGGACACCTGCGATAGCAGCGGCCATGGTTGTCCCTCTGTTCTTCCGACTCCTGCGAGCTTGCTGCTCACTCTTAGTTATTGCAAATGTATTGCAAGAAGAACACCTGCGCACGTCGAGACTCGACGATCACGTGACGATCTAGACTGGATCATCCCCCCGCGGCGAGAGGACCATCCGTGCACAAACTGGCACCAGGTGACACAGCACCGGCGCTCAACCTTCCCGACCAGTCAGGGTCGCTCCACACGTGGAAGCTGTACGCCGGTCAGCGGGTGATTCTCTACGTCTACCCCGCGGCGATGACCCCCGGGTGCACGAAGCAGGCGTGCGACTTCCGCGACTCACTGGATGCACTCAAGGCTGCCGGGGTAACAGTTCTTGGAGTATCCCCCGATCCGGTAGCAAAACTGGTGAAGTTCACGCAACGTGATGCACTGACCTTTCCGCTGCTGTCCGACCCAGATCGGGCGTTCCTGGTGGACCTCGGCGCCTTCGGTGAGAAGCAGCTCTACGGAAAGACGGTGACGGGAGTGATCCGTTCAACGTTCGTCATCAATGTCAGCAGCTCAGGTAAGGCCGTCGTGGAGCATGCCTTCTACAACGTCAAGGCAACCGGACACGTCGCCAAACTCCGCAAGGACCTCGGCCTGTAACCTCAGCGGCCGCGCGCCTTGCGGGCAGCCCGAACGAATGCCGCAGCACCCAGAACGGCAACGGTGGCCCCAGCTGCTGAGGCGCCGGCCACCGCAGCATCGCGCCCGCCAAGACGTCGACCAGCGAGCACTCGAGCACTGCGCACATCCTCAACAAGTGCTCGAACGTTTGTTTCGTTATCGAACATGGGTCGCCAACCAGCTGAACGGAGTTGGGACGACGAGACCACGAGCGGGTGCATGACGTACGTCAGCTCACTGGCTGGCGCGGGCGTGAGTCCTAATCGGTGTAGACGCTGAGCTGTTGCCATGGCGACGGACTCCGGAAGCTCGACCCGCTTGAGCCCGGTGAGCTCCTCAACTCGCTGCTGCGTGAGGAAGCCGTCACTACCGCAGGTGACCGAACCGGAGACTCGGCCGAGGGCCGCGTACTCCAGCGCCGAGCAGAGATCATGAACGTGGCAGAACTGCCAGGTAGGTGAGGTATCTCGGATGGCGAGCAGTAACGGGGCAGCGAAATGCCTCGTCACCACAGAGTCGACATCAGGGCCAACCAAAGCCGCTGGCCGCACGACCACGACATCGAGGCCCGGGTGCACCCGGCGAGCCTGCACGGCGATACGTTCCATCTCGAGCAGATCGGCCTGAAGACCCTCAGGCGAGGCCATGAGCGGAGCATCCTCAGGCAGCGGAATCGGGTTATCGGCTAACGCCCCGTACACCGAGCAACTCGTCACCAGCACCACTCGATCAACACCGGCTGCTGCCGCCGCAGTGACCACCGTCTGGGTTCCTCGGACGTTCAGCGCAGTGCGCTCCGCGGCGGGTGTGTCCAGCGACCAATCAACCGCGAGATGGATCACCACATCAACTCCACCGAGCCGCTTGGCAAGTGCCGGATCGCGTACATCGCCGATCCGCCATGTGATCCTGTCGCTGTCACCGCGCCGGACGTCAATCCCGATGATCTTGCTTACCTGCACCGACGTGGCCTGTGATGGCGGTGCATCCGGCGCGACCACTGTGACCGATGCACTCGGATCAGTTGTCTCGGGGCGGTCCACGAGATAGTCGATCAGCATGTGTCCAAGAACCCCTGCAGCTCCGGTGATCGCCACCGTCACTCCCGACTTCCGCGTGGCGCGAGACCGGCCGACGTTCGCCGCCGGCGTACTCCTGTCGCCCACTTCGGAATTCACCGAGGGTCTCCCATCGTTAACGTTGAGACTAGACAAGCGCCTCGGACCCATCCTGCCGTAGCGCGATCTGAAAGGACACGCACATGAGCGGCAATCTTCCCTTCGGCTTCTCAGCCGGTGGCGGCGACGATGACGGCTCCGGCAATCCATTCGGCGGGGGCTTCGACCCAGGCAGCTTTGACCCGAGCAATTTCGATATCAGCCAGATCGGAGCGGCGCTGCAGCAACTTGGGCAGATGCTTCAGACCGGTGGCGGGGATTCCTCGCCAGTCAATTGGGATCTTGCCCGTGATACCGCGCGCAAGATCGTGTCCGCCGAGGGGGACCCCTCACTCACGGCCAATCAAAAGCGAGAAATCGAGCAGGCACTCGATCTGGCCTCGCTCTGGCTCGATCCGGTGACGAGCTTCCCAGCCACCACCTCTGGCGGTGGAGCGTGGAGCCGCAGTGAGTGGATTGAGAACACCCTGGGCTCATGGAAGAGCATCGTGGAACCCGTGGCCGTGAAGGTCAACGGCTCGATGAGCGATCTCATGCCGACCGACGTCGTCCCCGAGGGGCTCCCACCCGAGCTGATGCAGACCATGCAGTCACTGTTCGGCATGGCCCGACAGATGGGTTCCATGATGTTTGGCGGCCAGCTCGGCCAGGGTCTGGGTGCTCTTTCCGGTGAAGTACTCGGCGCCGCCGACGTCGGCATCCCACTGACCACGGACGGTCGGGCAGCGCTGCTGCCGGCCAATATCGACGCTTTTGGACAAGATCTCGGCGTCGACCTGGATCAGGTGCGTCTCTACGTTGCGCTGCGTGAGTCAGCAGCCCAACGTCTCTTTGCACATGTGCCGTGGCTGCGATCACAGCTCACGGCTGCCGTGGAGGCCTACGCTGCCGGAATCCACGTCGACAAGGCCAAGCTCGAGGAGCTCTCGACCACCATCGACCCAAACGACCCTGAGAGCATCTCGCGCATGCTGTCCTCTGGAGTGTTCACCCCGGAAGACAGTTCTGAGCAGGTGGCGGCGCTCGCTCGCCTCGAGACCCTTCTCGCACTCGTCGAGGGGTGGATCGACGATGTCGTTACCCAGGCCGCAACTGGGCGACTGCCAGGTGTTGATCGCCTTGGTGAATCGATGCGGCGACGCCGGGCCAGTGGTGGACCAGCAGAGCGCACGTTCGCAACTCTCGTGGGTCTGGAGCTCCGTCCTCGACGCTTGCGTGAGGCAGCCGAGTTGTGGTCCTCGGTCCGGCTGGCTCGGGGGGCACAGGCAAGGGATGAGCTGTGGGCACATCCGGATCTACTCCCGACGAGTGATGATCTGGACGGGCAGGATGCGATAGCGGCGTTCGTGCGACGCAGTGCCCCCCTGGACCTGTCGGGCCTGGACGATCTGCCTGCTGCCCCGCGCGAGGACACCCACAACGATCCGGACAATCCGGCATGAGTCTGACGGCCGATGCCCGCGAGGTACTTGGCCGTTGGAGCCCGCCAGACTCAGCCCAACAGGCCCTTCGGGACTCCTATCTAGCCCATATAGATACCTTCGACGACGCTATGTACCGAACCTGTGTGCCGGGACATCTCACCGCTAGCACACTGGTGCTCAACGCCAGCCGCGATCAGGTACTGCTCACCCTCCATCCGAAGGTCGGGTTGTGGCTGCAGATGGGCGGGCACTGCGAGCCGAGTGACTCATCACTGCGCGGGGCCGCAGCTCGCGAAGCCCGCGAAGAGAGCGGGATTCCTGATCTTGTGATCAGCGAGTCGCCAGTGCGCCTGGACCGGCATCACGTGGGCTGCCACGGAGGCTCCTGGCATCTGGACGTCCAATATCTAGCGGTGGCGCCAGCAGGAGCTCAGGAAACGATCAGTGCCGAATCCCTAGACCTTGCCTGGTTCTGCGTCGATGCACTTCCCGATCTGACCGACGATGCACTGCGTGCACTGGTGGCAGCAGCGGTCAGCTGAGCACCTAGCACGCTCACCAGAGCGTGTCGCTCTGACGTGGCCTCATGCGACGCACCCGAGAGCCGGGTGATGGCCGGGTGGGTCTGGTTGGCTGCCCCGGTGGGTTGAGCAGCAACTCGTCGATGTCACGAACGCTGTCACCTTCCGACGCGGTCGGAGACTGCATCGGACCCTGATGGGACCCAAAGTCGACACCGAGCAGGAACGCGCGCGCCTCAGTGACCCGGTCGTACCTGATCATCAACTGCTCGAAGTCGGGTCCATGCCCTTCAACGAGCAAATGCACCAGTTCGTGTACCAGCACGTAGTCGATGACGTAATCCGGCATGCCCTGCATGCGATGGGAGAGCCGGATTGTGCGGTCAATAGGGGTGCATGAGCCCCACCGCCGATTCTGATTCGTTACCCATCGAACTGAAGCCGGAACCGCCAACCCCTCGAGGTACTTCTTGTTGAGCAGGTCGGCGCGAGCGTGCAAGTCGGCATCGGACGGTCGTGCCTTGCGCTCCCTGGCCTCAAGGCGCCCCATGAGCTCGAACACAATGGGCGCGATATCGGCACGAGCCATGCGATGGGGCACGACGACGATCGTCTGACCATTCTCGCGGTACGCAGTGACGCTGCGACGTCGGCGCGTACTGCGACGCACTTCGACGTCCTCGGGCAGGCCGGGGATCTGGACAACTACATGAGACATCCCTTCGAACGTAGCGCGAATGACGGCCACATGGAGCCCGTGGCGACGAAATGCGGAAAATTCTCACCAACTTTTTTTCGTCCACACCCGGTGCATCGAGTCATCCCACGTCACGGCGGGAACGCGGAGTCGGTGCACAGGCGCATCCACTGCATGTCCACTACATGTCCACAGTGAAAGCCAGTTCAATCCCCAGTTGATCCCCACCTTTGTCCACAGCGACCACTCGTTCTTCGTTGACCTTCATAGGGGTAGGTCATACGTTGTTCAGCGACAGGGCCCCCGAGATAACAGGTCAGTGTCCGCAAGGGGAAGGCGGACACCGATTGAGCGGCTTGGGGGCCCTGACCCATGTGGGCATTTCCGCGGCGCTTTGGAGCGCACATCCACCCTGCGGAGGCTCTGTCGCCGGCAATTTGTCCGATAAATACCTTTTATACCGCGGCTCACCGGGTGTGACGATGCGAGCCTGCGCCACGTAGACCTCCGTGTCGCGTAGGGTCAACGTAGGTCATCTCGGTGACTGGTGCTGTGCGATGTGGATCCCATTGATCCAGATCCTCCCTCTGGGAGTCACGTGGCACGCACATATCAACACCCAAGGAGGAAACCATGGCAGACGAGAGCTACACAGGAACGGCCTACTGCGTGAAGTGCAAGGAGAAGCGCGACTTCACCGGGGTTGTCGTTGAGAAGAACGGACGTCGCATGGCTCAGGGCATCTGCCCGGTCTGCAACACCAAGGTCAACCGCATCCTGGGCAAGGCCTCCTGATTCGGTTCCACGACCATCGTGAACGGCGTCCCAGATGGGGCGCCGTTCACCGTTTCCGGCGCATATGAGGCGCCGTCGCGTGACGTGAGTCCACCTGGCCTTGGAAGTTCTTTGTTTCATACAAGAAGTTCATGAAATCCCAATGTTTTGTCGAGAATCGCTCGTGATACTGGCCGTGGCCGGTGGACATCCCTACTGTGAGTTCACGTGAGCGATGTTTCAGCTGCAGATCTTCGGGTCACCAGTGACCACCCAGATCAATTGGCCTCTCCGCGAGTCACAGTTCAAACCAGCAACTCCACAGATGCCGAGATCACTGCCACGGTCCTGACTGCTGTCGATGCTCAACTCGACAACGCGATCGAACTGCTGGGACATCTGGTCGCCATCCCGAGTATGGGTGGCACCGACGCCGAGGCAGAGATCCAGCATGTGCTCGCCGAGATTCTTCACTCCGACGGGTTTGACGTCGATCTGTGGGCGATGGATCTCGATGACCTCACCGCACAACCCGACTTTCCCGGGATGGAAGTGGATCGGCGCGAGGCATATGGATTGCTGGCAACTCTGCCGGGTCACGCTCCCGAACTGGGCTTATCTCTTCTCGTCGATGGCCATGTTGACGTTGTGCCGCCCGGTGATCGTGATGCGTGGACGACTGATCCCTTCACCCTGCAGCGTGCCGAAAGGGCCGGTGCAGATGCTCTGATCGGTCGCGGTGCATGCGATATGAAAGGGGGCCTGGTCGCCTCGATCATGGCGGCCCGGGCATTGGACTCCGTGGGCGTGAAACTGGCCGGAGACCTGCTTATTGCTCCTGTGGTCGGTGAAGAGGACGGGGGTCTTGGAACGTATGAATTGATGCGTCGAGGAATCACCGCAGATGCCTGCATCATCCCGGAGCCCACCGATCTTGACATCATCCCGGCCAATGGTGGAGCACTCACCTTTCGGCTTCGAGTTCCCGGTCAGGCGATACACGCGTCAAGACGGACGGAGGGTGTCAGCGCCATCAGCAACTTCACGTCCATCCTTCCGGCACTTGAACAACTCGAGCAGCGCCGCAACGCTAACGTCGATCCGCTGATGTCTCGCTGGCCCATCGCCTACCCGTTGTCAATCGGGACGGTAGCCGCGGGCGACTGGGCAAGTACCGTTCCGGACCTATTGGTGGCGGAGGGACGATTCGGCGTCGCACTGGGTGAGGATCCTGCAACGGCCAGAGCAGAACTCGAGGAGTGCATCGCTGCGGTCAATGCCGATCACCCCTTCCTGCGCGATCATCCAATTACCGTGCAGTGGTGGGGCGGCCAGTTCGAGTCTGGTCGAAGTGATGACGACTACCTCATCGATCTCACTCGGCGGGCACACTTCGCTGCGGCACCACAGCGACGGCACCAGCAGGTGTACGGAGCCCCTTATGGAAGTGACTTGCGTTTCATTTCCAAGAAGATGCCGGTATTGCAGTACGGACCTGGTGATGCGGGTGCGGCCCACGCCCCTGACGAGTTCATCTCGGTCGAGAGCCTGCTGACGAGTATGCGGACGTACGCGCTCCTGTATCTCGAGCACTGCCACGTGCTGTAAGCCTGAATGATCCCTCGATCAGCCGACCCGCACGTCCACTACCAGCACTCGATTGTGGATCGTGCTGATGATCAACAGGCCCACCAACTCATGCTCATCCCATGAGTTACGCCCTACCTCGACCACGTGCCAACCATCCCTTCCTTCGACGCAGTGCCGACATGCTCCAGGTCGGCCTTGATCGCGGCACGGCCGGAATCCTCACCGGCGTGAGTGATGTGGTCATGCATGCACTAGTCCGCCTCGACGGCTCCATACCCCGAGGTCAGTTAACGGCGACCCTTCCTGAATTGGCGGAATCTCTTGACACCCTTGAACGCCTAGGCCTGATTGAAGACTCTCAGCGTGCATCCACCTCCCTGTCCCACCTGCGACGGCAGCGACTTCTCAATGAACATCAGGTACTCGCAGCAGCACATGGTTCACATGACGCCGCTGATGAGATCCTCGCGAGGCGGAGCGGCTCAGTTGTCGGCATCAGGGGCAGTGATCGGGTAGCGGCACTTACCGCCGTGGGACTCGCGTGTGCTGGGATCGGCACGGTCGCCCTTCTCGGCCCAGATCATCCTGTGGCCATCTGTGAGATGACCCCGGCCGGGCCATTCGAGCCAGAGATTGGATGGGTCGAGCAGCTGAGTGAGGCTGTCCGCCGACAAGGTTCCCATGCAAGCCTGGGAAGGAATCAGATTCTCGATCTTGTCGTTATCTCACACGCCGCGGATGTTCAAATACCTTGGACGGATCCAGAACTTGCACATGATCTTCTCGCTGAGGACATCGCTCACTACCCGGTTGCAGTCAGCGGTGCCATGGGCCGAGTGGGCCCGCTGATCATTCCGGGAATTACCCCTTGCCTTGAGTGTCTGAATCTGCGGGAGACCGACAGAGATCGGGCCTGGCCGGCCTTGATCGATCAGATAAGACTTCGACACCACCGCAGCCGAGCTCAAGACGCAACTGTGGCGGGTCTGTGTGCGGCCGTTGCCGTCGGGGAGATCCTCGAATACCTCGACCAGGGCGCAGAGCTCTGGGCCGCTCGGGAGAGCCACTCCTACATGGAGTTTCGCGCTTCTGACCCCGCACCAGCGGTCGTGCCTGTGGCCCCTCACCCACTTTGCGGGTGCGGGTGGGACCATTTACCCCACACAATGGAGTCATGACAGATCTACCCCGCAAGGCATTCACCCGAGGAGCCAAACTGGCCGCCCTCCCTCTGGGCTATGCCGGACGTACCGCTCTCGGCGTTGGTAAGCGGGTCGGTGGCAAGCCGGCAGAGGCTGTCGCACTTGAAATTCAGCAGCGCACGGCAGAGCAGATGTTCAAGACCCTTGGGGAGCTCAAGGGTGGAGCGATGAAGTTCGGCCAAGCCATGAGCATCTTCGAGGTCGCCCTGCCCGACGAGCTACTCGGGCCCTACCGCGCGACACTCACCAAACTTCAGGATGCCGCTCCCCCGCTACCCGCCGAGACTGTGCACGCTGTGCTCCGGGATGCGCTAGGGGATGACTGGCGCACTCGATTCAGCGAGTTCAACGACCTTCCCGCAGCAGCTGCCTCCATCGGGCAGGTACACAAGGCGATATGGCATGACGGGCGGCCCGTTGCGGTCAAGATCCAGTACCCGGGGGCCGGCAAGGCCCTGATGGGCGATCTCAATCAGGTTTCCCGGATGGCCACGATGTTCGCCGGGATCTCACCAGGGCTCGATATCAAACCCCTGCTGGCCGAACTCAAAGCGCGGGCAGCTGAAGAGCTGGACTACCTACAGGAATCCCAGTCCCAGCGTCAGTTCGCAGCAGCCTACGAAGCTGATGATGACTTCGTAGTACCCCACGTGCTCGCCGCAGCACCGAATGTCGTGATCAGCGAGTGGCTCGAGGGATTCTCACTGGCGAAGATCATCAGCGATGGCACCCAGGCCCAGCGCGACCACTTTGGCACGCTGTATCTGCGCTTTCTGCTTTCGGGGCCACTGCGGGCAGGGCTGCTACATGCCGATCCGCATCCCGGCAACTATCGAGTGATGCCCGATGGACGTCTCGGGGTTCTCGACTTTGGGGCCGTTGCTCGCCTTCCGGAAGGCCCACCGCCAGCAATGGGGCAACTCCTGCGGATCGCCACCCTCGGTGAGGCTGAGGCAGTTGTCGAAGGACTGCGCGAGGAGGGCTTCATCAAGCCCGATATCGACGTAGACCCTCAGATGCTCCTGGATTACCTCGGACCATTCGCGGAGCCGGCACTTCATGAGGAGTTCACGTTTTCGCGAGAGTGGATGCGAGAGCAGTTCAATCGTGTCAACGATCCGCGACGCCCAGACTTCAACGTGGGCTTCAAAATCAACCTCCCACCGTCCTACATGCTGCTGCACCGAGTCTGGCTCGGAGGCATCGGAGTTCTCTCGCAGATGGGCGCAACCGTACCCATGCGTGGAGAGCTCGAGCGCTGGGTGCCATCCTTTGTTGCGTGACTGACCGCATCCCCGCCTGGCTCCTTGCCGTTGCGGCAATCATCACCGTCCAGTGTGGTGCGGCCCTTGCGACAAGTCAGTTCGAAACCCTGGGTCCGGCGGGCACCGCCTGGCTGCGGCTAACATTCGGGGCCCTCATCTTCGTGCTCATTGGTCGGCCAACGCTGTCGGAGTACTCCCGGCGGGATCTTCAGTTCGCGGTGATTCTCGGCGTTGTAAGCGGACTGATGACCGTGGCGTTCCTGTGCGCACTGCAAAGACTCCCCCTCGGAACGGCTGTGGCCATCGAGTTCCTCGGGCCACTTGGCGTTGGCGTTGCCAGGGCACACAGTCGCAAGGCGTTGATCTGGCCGATCATGGCATTTCTCGGAGTCGTGGCAATCACCCAGCCGTGGACAGGACAGATCGACCTCATCGGAGTGCTGTTTGCCTGTCTGGCTGGAGCAGGCTGGGGCACCTACATCCTGCTCACCCAGCGAATCGGCGACGTCTTCTCCGGACTCAAGGGTCTGGCGATCACTATTCCCATAGCAGCGGTGGTCGCTGGCTTCATCGGCCTGCCACAGGCGTGGGGCCACATCACTATTCCAGTGCTGGCCATCTCACTGGGACTCGCACTGATGATGCCGGTGATCCCATTTGCTCTCGAGTTGATGGCTCTTCGCCGGCTAAGTGCTGCATCCTTCGGCACGCTGATGGCCCTGGAACCTGCCTTCGGCACACTGTGGGGCATTCTGCTTCTGCATCAGGTGCCCGATCTGCTGCAGGTCGCGGGTGTTGCCCTGGTTGTGTGCGCAGGGATCGGCGCCGAGCGAACTGGTCATCGTCAGCAACCTGATGTGCTAGCTCCGCAGATCACCTGACGAACTACCAATACTGCTCGTCGATTCCGCTCTCAATGCTCTGGAGATTCTCGCGGGAGCAGTTGGGGCAGTACCGGGACTGCCGGCCATTGTCCTTGGAACTGGTCCACATAAGGATCGCCATTGCCCGATCGGGTGCAGCATCATCCGGATGGGCGCCACAGTGTGCACAGGTCATCATCACGGTCATGAGGGAACTCCTAGATAGAGGAAGCCGGGTCCTTCATCACGCCAAGGGATTTCGAGTGGATCAAGAGCAGTATGGAGGGCTGGTTGCCAAGATCCTTGGATTGACTCGTTGGCAGTTTCGAAACCGTGATCAGCAGTGAGCAGAATCAGAGTCTCATCAAGCACACCACGCTCCTGGAGATGATCCAGTAGCTGGACCAATCGCGCATCACAGTCACGTAACCCGTCAATGGCGATATCGGATCGAGGTCCGCCGGCATGATGGGCCGCATCAGTGGTGTACTGGGACCACCACGTCAGGACAGGCCATTCCTCTGGAGGATTGGAGAACAGCCCGACGATGGTCGTCAGGCCCAGAAGATCGATGGCTGAGTAGAAGTGATAGTCATCATCCTCGGCACATCGCCGATGGGTCACCAGTTCGGATGTGAGTGGATCTGGCAGCAAAGCGCGGATCGTCGACAGGAAATCGCGGGACTGCACACTCTCGGCCTCACCAGGATCGACAGCATCTCCATTGGCTAACGCTGCACGAACCATCGCAAAGGTCGACGCCCACGAGCCACGCTCAGTCATCTCGTTGACACTCGCGGTGCGCACCCCGGGCCGAGCTGTTGTCACCACTTCGAACAGCGTGGTCACGCCCGGTCGGTACAGCTCGAAAACGCGATGCCAGGTCGCTGGATCATTCGGAACTATGCGCTGGCCGGTATCTCGATCGAAGTAAACATTTCCAACAACACCGTGGCGGCCGGGACCGACCCCGGTGAGCATGCTGGTGTGATTCACCAGGGTGAGACTTGGAAACTCTGCAACAGCTCCCCCAGCCAGAGCGCACCCCCGCTCAAGCAGTCGGGCAACTCCCGGGAGTTCACCGCTCTGAGCAAGTTCGAGTAGTGAGCCCGAGTGCGCTCCATCCCAGAGCAAACCGATGATGTTCTGTGCACCGGGCTCAACCAGATGGTCGAGCACTGAGCCATCAAGGCCAGTCAGCAAAGACCGGTCGACCCCGGCGGCCCAAGCCAGAGTCGGCATCACATCAACAAGCCGTGCGAAATCGTGGACCACACCCCGGGACTTCACTCCTGCACCGGACAGAATCAGCGGAGCTCGAGATTGGATTACGTCCAGCGATCCGTGCTCCCCGCGGTGCCCGTTCTCGAGCGGGAAGTAGTGTCCGGCCGTATGCACTATCGCAATATCTGGGCTGCGCCGATCGGTGAAGAAGGATGACAGCCGTGACCATGGCAGCGGGTATGAGTTGTCACCATGATCGGGTGAGGGATTCAAGCGCTCGGATTCATGGGGCAGGAAAGCCAGTGGATCCGTGGACGGTAGCGGATGGCACCCCGAGATCACGACTCCATCGGGATTCTCATCACTGAGTTCGGCGACTCCCTCGTGATTGGCTACAAACACACTGAGCGGGCGTCCGGATTCATCGCGCGTAGGCGATGGCCAGGTGACCACGGCGATGATCGAGGCAAGTTCTGGGACGCAGAGTGCGGCGATCGCGGCATCCCGCGCCTGCATCAACGACGACGACACCCTTGGATTCTGCATCAACTCGACACCAGAAACAGGTAACTCGGCCGCGATGTTGATCTCGCGGCCGAGTTACCTCATGCAGTTGCCTGTACGTGCACCACAAGGGCACCGACTTCCTCCCGCACTTTGCGCACCTCACGTTCGGCACGGTCGAGTCGTTGCTGGGCTCGTGCGGCCCGGCGCAGTGTCCTAACCTGCGCACGGGCCAGACGTTGCTGCTGTTCATATCGCTGTTGTTCTAGATGGAAATACATGTTCAAACTCCCCCGAGAATTGTGATCAGGCGGCGGCCCCATCATGCTGGGCCGGGATTGACTGCACCATCGGTGCGTCAGGACGAGGCGGAAGCTCACTGGTTCCAGCGAGTCGCGTGGCCAGTTCAGCTTCGGCGATGGCACTGATGACAGCTGCATCCTTGCGAGGTCTACCTGGGCGACGCTTGCGAGCGACGACCTGACCCTGCTCGAAGACTTCACCACCCCAGACACCCCATGGCTCACGCCGCGCGATTGCACCCAGCAGGCACTCCTGCTGCAAGGGACACATCCGGCAGAGCGACTGAGCACGCTCCACCGTGGGCAGATCTTCAGCGAACCAGAGCTCCGGATCATGACTCCGACACGGGGTCCGGACCTCAAATGCCCACACTGGTTCGATCGTCCAGACGTTGACAGCGGACACGCTGGCGTCCCTGTTGGACAACGTGTTCACCGACATTGCGGTCACCTCCTCATTTCACGTCACCTGCGGGATCTCCGCGGGTACCTGGTGCGGTTGTGCTCAGATCGCCCGATGCCGGTAGGCGACGATCTGGTTCTGTGTGGAACTGTCGTGCTGTTGGATCTGATGTGCTGTTGATGTGGTCTGGCGCCTTGGAAACACGAAGGCCGCGGTTCCCAGTGGGAATCCGCGGCCTCGAGGTGTGTGCGCCCTACTTGGCGATACCTCGAGACTCGCAGTCAAAATTCACTGGTGATACGGGTGCGTCATAGCCCATGGAACGACGGGCATCCACAACTGCCGGCTTGACCGCGCCCTTGGCACGTGCCGCGACCACAGCTGAGATCACCGGCACGACAAGGAGGATGCCCGTCGCCATGTGTGTCCACGTGGACATAGCCGGTCACCTCCCTTCTGCCACGCTCCACTGGTCAGGTGGAGCACACGCACCCTGCGTTGAGATGAGGTTGGCACAACCCCCACCGAGGAAGCAAGTTAATTTTGACCATTTCTTGAGGAATCTCGATCCAGGCCTAGGTTGAGCACCTCGTCGACAGATCCACCCGCCACCAGCGCGATCACTGCGCTGCCAAACTCCTCGAGTTTGCGCGAGCCGATCCCAGGAACGGCCAGAAGCTCCTCATCGGTGGCCGGCAGTTCGGTTGCAATGTTCTCAAGAGTTGCGTCAGAGAACACGACATATGCTGGCACCTCTCTTACGGCTGCCTCCTGTTTGCGCCAGAGCTTGAGTCGGTCGAGCAACTCTTCATCGTACGAGGCAGGGCAGTTGCGACAGCGTCCACGGGCCGACTCCGAGCCCGTCACGAGGGCCATATTGCATACGCGACAGCGGGCCGGGCTGCGTCGACGCACTCGATCCTTGGATGACGAACCGCGACCTTTGACAACACTGGATACGGCATCGGCCGCCACTACATCCGGGCCGAATGCAGCCGCCAGGAACGGGGATGGTTCACGTTGGGCGCGACCAGATCGGGTGCGCGCCCAGGACAGACTGAGCACATTGCGCGCCCGGGTGCATGCGACGTAGAACAGTCGACGCTCCTCTTCAAGGCGCTGGGCAGTGTCGGCGTACTGGATCGGGAAGGTGCCATCGACCAGACCCACAACAAACACGGCATCCCACTCCAGGCCCTTGGCCGCATGCACAGTGGAGAGGGTGACTCCATCCGCTGTGGGGGCCGCCTGACTTGCCACCCGCGCATCAATATCCGCGATGAGCTCAGTGAGGGTGGCTTGTGGGGAATCGGCGGCCAGATCATCGGCAAGGGTGACCAGACGCAGCAGGTTCTCCCACCGCTCACGTACAGCACCTGTGCCACTTGGTGGGGTGGGTGACCAGTTCATGGCCGACAGCACGGCGCGGACGTCCTCCCCCAACTGCCCTCCACCCGCGCCGGCACGGGCGGCACCGCGGAGCCGAGTGATCGCCTCTCGAATCTCCGCACGCTCGAAGAAACCCGACTCACCACGCAGCACATAGGCGATGCCCGCGTTTGTGAGCGCCTCTTCGAACACCTCCGATTGTGCGTTGATGCGGTAGATGATGGCGATCTCTCGGGGCTGAACTCCGCTGGCGATCAGGGCCGCGATATCTCGAGCTACCCCCGACGCCTCAGCAGCCTCATCCTCGTAAACGCGGCGCATGGGTTCGACCCCATCGCTACGGGTTGACCGCAGATCAATGCGGTGCTGCGCCTCCCCACCCGTGGCGCTGGCAAGCACGCGATTGGCCAAGGCAACCACTTGCGGAGTCGACCGGTAGGAGCGGATGAGCCGGGCCTGTGTGGCGTGTGGGAACCGAGTGGTGAAGCCCAGCAGAAAGGCTGAGTCGGCCCCCGTGAACGTGTAGATCGTCTGACTGGCATCGCCCACCACACACAGTTCGTCCCGATCGCCGAGCCACAGATCCAGGAGCCGATGCTGTAGCGGATTGACGTCCTGATATTCGTCAACCGTGAACCAGCGGTACGCCTGATGGACCTCATCTTGAATATCGGGGCGCGTATCGAGCATGCCCACCGTCAGAAGCAGCACATCCTCGAAGTCCATGACGCCCACAGCGGACTTTCGGTCCTCATAGTCGGCGTACACGGCCGCGATGTTGGCCAGCGTGAGATCACCGGGTGCCTGTCGCTGTGCTGCACGTGCGGCCACTTCATAGTCCTGTGCAACCACCTGGGACGACTTTGCCCATTCGATCTCAGCTGCCACATCGCGAATCAGACTCGGCTCTGCAAACCCCGCCTGGCGAATGAGCGGCGCCAGGAGCTTGGGTTTGGACGTCAAGATCTCCGGTGCCTGCCCGCCGATCACCCTCGGCCAGAAATAACGCAACTGTCGCAGGGCCGCTGAATGGAAGGTGCGTGCCTGCACACCCTCCGCTCCAAGTGCGGCCAGACGGTGTCGCATTTCACCGGCCGCTCTGGCTGTGAAAGTGACAGCCAGACTCCGGCGTGGATCATGCTGACCAGTGCGAACCCCATAGGCAATCCGATGGGTAATCGCTCGCGTTTTTCCGGTGCCGGCTCCGGCCCACACCACGACGGGTCCGCTGAGGGCGAGCGCAACTTCACGCTGCTCTGGATCAAGAGCGTCGAGAATCTGATCCGCACTCGGCCGTCTGAGATGAGAGGGTGACTCAATCTGCGGGCCAGCGGACTCGCTGGCATCGTCAAACAGGTTGGAGGTCACCTGCGTATCCTCGCAGGCTCTGCCGACAACACGGGACCACCCTCCACACCAATTCGGCACACGGACGCACATCAGCGGACTGGACGGGTGCGGATAGAGTCACATCAGTGGATTGGGAATGCGCCTGGATTTCAATCCGTTGATCATTGCAACGACCGGTTATCGAAGTGAGGAAGCACATGTCCGTGACGATGTACACCACCACCTGGTGCGGATACTGCCAGCGGCTTAAGGCGCAGATGGGTCGAGAAGGTATTGAGTTCACCGAGGTGGACATCGAGGTAAACCCCGAGGCTGCCGACTTCGTCATGTCCGTCAACGGGGGTAACCAGACTGTGCCAACCCTGTTGTTCCCGGACGGAACTGCTGCCACAAATCCAAGCATCAACGATGTGAAGGCTCGCCTCGGTCTCTAGCCGATCTTGGCCAATTGCCGGCCGACCTCAACACCCGAGGGCAGGTCGATGATGGCGTTGAACAGCGATCCACCGAAGCCGACGCTCGTGAGTGACCAGGACGAGGTGGCTCGCTGGAAGATTCGTGAACCCAGCCCAGAGCCCTGATCTGCCTGTGCGCCGATGCCGTCGTCAAGAACGGAGATCTGCAGCTGACCGGTATCTCGCAGGTCGACGGACAGGAATATGACCCGTGCTCGCCCATGGCTTCGAGCATTCATGATCGCCTCTTTGGCCACAAGAATCGCTGAGTCCCGGATATCAGGTAGTTCATGCATTACCTGCTCAGCCGCAGAACTCACTCGGACTTCAATATCCAAAACCCCCGTCCAGGTCTTCTGCAGATCAGCGATGAACTCACCGAATGACCGTGCCGCTGGAGCCCCCAGTGCCAAACTGCTGAGCTCGGAATCGATACTGGTAAGGATCTCCTGAACCGCGGTCAGGGCCTTCAGTCGCGCCGCAGGATCCTCGTCCTGCACCTGGGCAAACTGCCGGATGGTCATCGATGCCAGGGCCAGCCTCCCTTGAACTGGGCCGTGAAGAATCCCCGCCAGTCGATATCTCAGTTGCTCGGCAGCCAGATCCCTCCTATCCGAGATGTCCTGAAGCCTTCGCGCAGCTGCCGTCAGCTCCATCTGCTTGCGAGCCCTCTGCACCAGAATGAAGTTGATGATCCACACGGCCAGAAGGGTGGTCATTGCCTGAGCCACCAGGGTCGATGTGGCGTACGGCAGTGAATCACCTAATTCTCCGGTCGCCCAGCCGATCTCGACGGTGACCAGAGCAACTGAGATCAGCACAAGGCTGCCGACCCACACGGGGGCCCTGTTCGGAATTAACGTGAGTCGCTGCCCGACCAGGCGCGCAAGTGTGAGCAGGAGGAAGCCAAGGACACAGAACAGGAGATACCCGACGGCCTGGCTGTAGGACAGGGCCGCGAATGTTCCGTATCCGAGCCGGGTGAAGAGAAACAACGTCAGCCAGGGCAGCGCCGGCGGAATTTCGCGAATCCAACCATGAAGCAGACTCACGCCACTGTGAACGTGGATGAAAACATCAGTCGCACTGGTGTTGTCCGCGACGGAAGGGGATGCGAGGTCGACGATCTGATGGCTCAGAGCCCGCACCTGGTGGGATCCGAAATCCTCAAGTTCATCAGCGACAAGACCGTCGGCGATGGCAGAGCGTGGACCAGCCTTGATCAACTCCACCTCGGACATCAGCGAGTGCAGCCGCGGCTCGATCGCCTCCGTCACGAAGGTGACGTACCGGGTTCTCAACTCGGCCAGATAGGACTCGGTCTGAGCAAGCTCATCTCGCTGGGCGATAAAGGCCCGCTCCAGGGAAGCCAGAGAATCTTGTGTCTTAAGCAGAGCCGACAGGCCAATCACAATGAACGCAGTTCTCATCAGTACAGCAGTGCTGAAGCGAAACATGTCGCGCAGCATGTGTATCGGTGAATCCGAAGTATTGAACAGCAGCGTCGTAATAGCCTCACCGACGAGGTAGGCGACCACACCAACCAGGAACCAGACCAGGCTGGACAGCCAGTCTGGTGGCCTCACCTCGCGGCGGTTTCGCAGGACCGTAATGCTCGCAACCACCAGAACGAGACCCGACGCGAGGGTTGAGACGAATGCAGTCAGCAGAGCACCCCTGAACGGAGTCTCGTCCAGGAGGTGAGAGGTCAGCGACAACACCGAGAGCGGCATAAGAAGTAGCCACAATCTCCACGAGGTGACCCACCGCCCGGAATCCACCGGGGATGCTGTGCTCATCGCGGGCCACCATCGATGTACCAGTGCCCTCATTTGACGTACACGCGCCCCGAACGCATCAGCATCGCAGCAGCGATCCACGGATTTACCGAGTCATCTGAGGTGACACCAAGAGCCTCGAGGGCCTTCTGCACGGCCACCTCCGCCGCATGGTCAGAGATATCGAGTTCTCGAGCGATTGCCGTCGTAGACATCCCCAGGGCGATCAGGCGAAGGATCGAGGCCTGCTTCTCGGACACGTGGATGCGACCATCGGTAACCACCGGTGTCGCCTCTGTGGTTCGCGAGGTATCAATGGCAAGGAGGATGGCGTCGTAGACCTCGTTGACCGACTTCAGATCCGACTTCACCAGATAGATCGAACCATCTGGAATCCTCGTTCCCCGACCCACGGCCAGAATGTGGGATGCATGTGCACTGAGCACGATCCGCCCGATCCACGGCCGTCGATCAGCGAGCAGTTCAAGTAATTCGGCCCCATCTGGCCCATTGCCCAGATCGAGATCGGTCACCACTGCGTGCGGATCGAATGAGTCGATCTCTTCGAGAGCCTCAGCGACGGAGGCAAGGGTCATGACATCGGCATTAAGTGATAGGGCATCACCAAGAACGCTTCGGGCGAACTCATCGTCATCGACGAGCAGGACACGCAGACGGAAGTCGTCGTCAACAGAGCGCAGGTGACCTCGTCGACGAATCCCGTCGGTGTCAGCAAGCCCACCGGAGTTCACCGAACCGAAGACCGTCATCGAATACCTCTCCATACGCCAGACCGACCGAATGGTTCCGCGGCTACAACCCCTATTAGCAGACTGTGCACAGCAGGTTTCAAGAACCCGTACCGCCGTCAGAGGGAAGAATCACGAGTACTTGACCGAAACATGCACTTGTTCCCCCAAAGGGACTAACGCCATGGCAACACTGAGTCACGAGCCACCGGGGCCGCGACCCATCCCGGATGAGCCTTCGCCCGGACGGTGACTACGGCCGAGACCAGGAGCCATCCAGTTCACGTCCGTACCAGTTCTCGATCAGCCGGCGAGCGATTGACACGGCTGGGGGAATCCGAACCTCACCGGATGCACATGCACGTCCAAGTTCCTCGCGGCTGAACCAGCGCACCTCGGCGATCTCGGACCCATCGGGTCTGGCTGACGGAGAATCCTCGGCGAGCTTTGCCCGATATCCCAGCATGAGACTGGCCGGAAAGGGCCACGGCTGCGACCCCAGATACTGGAGCCCCCGCACGCGGACACCGGCCTCCTCGAAGAGCTCCCGGTGCACGGTCATCTCAGCTGACTCCCCAGCTTCGACGAAGCCGGCGAACGTTGAGTAGAACCCGGCGTCCCAATCAACTCGGCGTCCGAGAAGTGCCCTGTCCTGCTCATCGGTCACCAGGACGATAACGGCGGGATCCGATCGCGGGAAATGCTGGGATTCGTCGGCCTCACAAAGCCTGGACCAGCCGGCCTGAGTGGGTTGTGTGGCCTGGCCGCATCGGGGGCATTTTGGGTGAGCCCGATGCCAGTTGGCCAGGGCTGCTGCCGAGACGAAGAGGCCCGCATCCCGGGCGTCGAGGTCCGCCCCGCACTCGCGCAGGCCCCGCCACTGGACCTCTTCGGATTCACCAGCGGTCACCTGGGGCCGCGGCTCATCGTCATCGGTAAGAGCACCAACGAAAGTGTTGCCCTCCTGGTCCACCCCCAGCAGAACGTGCACGGCAGAGGCAGGAGCCTGTTCTGGGCTGACAAGCACGAGACGTACCGCACCGTCACACTCGGCCGTGGGCGCCTGACTTCGATGCAGAATCAGCACTCTCGTCGTTGGATCCGCCAGCACAGACTCCCACCACAGGGGGTCATCACGTCGGTGCTCGGCCCGGTCGATATCGGCACGGGCCAGGGTCAACTGGGCCAGAAGTTCTGCACTCACGGATACGACCATACGGCCGACTCACATCAACCGCTCAGCCGACCACTTCGGCGAGGATCCCAACCGTTATGGGCTCGCGTGCGAGGATCGTCCTAACACTTGACGCTCTGAGGTAGGGATATGCGCCAGTTCATTGGTCAGTTGACGGGTGTGCGTGCTGTGGCCGCCACCTGGGTGATGCTGTATCACTACCAGCCTGTCCTGGCGAACCTTCACCTGCTGCTGCCCGGGCTCCATGAAATCCTGCGCGTGGGAAGGCTTGGCGTGGATCTGTTCTTCGCCCTGTCCGGTTTCATCCTCACGCACACATACCTCAAGAAGATGGGACCTGAACTCAGTTGGCCGAGATCACGTCACTTCCTGTGGCTTCGACTCGCCCGCATCTATCCGGTGCACTTCGTCATGCTCAACGTGGCTGGTCTCGCCGTCCTTGCGCAGATGAAGTTCGGCGGGGCTGATTCATCCGCGCGCAGTTGGTTGAACCCAACGGATTACCTCAAGCAGGTCTTCCTGGTTCAGGAGTGGGGACCGAATCCCTCGCGCGGATGGAACTTTCCAGCTTGGTCACTATCCATGGAGTGGCTCGCCTACCTGCTCTTCTCGTTTCTGGTCCTACTGCTCTTCCGGATGCATGAGCGGGTGTCAATGAAGGTGCTTGCCCTGGCCTGGGTGGGAGCCCTGCTTCCACTGCTGATCTACGGCACGCTCTACACCTCGGACCCCTACTACATTTCAGGTTGGGGATCGACGATCCGGATTCTGACGGAGTTCACCGCTGGTGGTATCACGCTGTTGATCGTGCGTCGACTGTTCGCTCAGACCCCCAACGGACCCAAGCGCCGCGTCGAGCGCCTGGCCACGACGCTGTCGGTGGCTTTCCCGGTCGTGATTGTGATCTTCTGCCTGATCCTGGGCCATGTCGGGGCACTCCAGTGGTCGAGCAGCGATCTGCCTGATACGCCCAATGCTGCAGACCTGCCACCAAAGTGGCACCTCATTCTGGTCCCACTGCTGATCGCCTGGATCGGATCGCTGGCCCTGACCAATCGCGGGACCTCGCGCCTACTGGCAAAGGACACACTGATCTTCGGTGGTTTCATCTCCTTCTCGCTCTACATGACCCATACGGTCTGGTACGGACTTTGGCGCGCAGTGATGGGCAAGCTGCACATCACTGGTGGGCTGCTGTACGCAGTGGGGGCCGTGGGCCTGATTGTGGGAGCCTTCATCATCGCCTGGCTGATGTGGAAGTTCGTCGAGGAGCCAGCCCGCGAGTGGATGCGCAAACGCTCGGGAGCCGCGGCCAAGCCGATCGAAGAAGCAGCACTGGCATCCTGACGTGACCATCCGCCTTGCCACGTTCAATCTGCTGCACGGAGTCCCCATTCTGGGCGGCACAAATCAGCAGTCCACGTCCGCTCTTCCCGCAGGTGATGATCAGCTCCTTCGAGAAGCCGTGGCGACGATCGACGCCGATATCATCGGCCTGCAGGAAGTGGACGTCTGGCAGCCGCGAAGTTCGTTGGTACATCAGGTGAGTTCAGTTGCTGAGGCACTTGGAGCCGCTGAGTGGCTATTTGCTGCCTCGGTCGACGGAACACCCGGTGAAGACGGCTGGGTCGAAGCCGGCGATCACCACATCCACGGCTCGGCAGATGTCGGCCAGCCTCTCCTCGAGACCCCGCTGTACGGTGTCGGACTCGTATCGCGCCGTCCCGTGCAGAGTTGGCGAACCATCCGATTCGATGCAGCACCGATGAGCCTGCCCCTACTGATTCCAGCCCAACCACGACCGCGAGTGGTGAAGGTGGCCGATGAGCCGCGGTCTGCGATAGCGGCGGTGATTGAGGGTGATCGAGGCATCTTCACCGTCGCCACAGCACACCTGTCCTTCGTACCAGGTTTCAACATCCGTCAGCTGAGGCAGTTGAGGAACTGGCTCGCAGATCTGCCGAGACCCCTGGTGCTGATGGGTGATTTCAACCTGCCCGGCGCACTTCCGGCCAGGATCACTGGCTACACCTCACTGGTGAAACAACCCACGTATCCATCGATGCGCCCGACCGCGCAATTGGACCATGTGCTCACCGATGGGCTTGCGCCGAATGCAATGGCCGGATCGGCGGCGGTACATCTACTTCCCGTCAGTGACCACGCTGCTGTCAGTGTGGATCTGGACCTCTAGTCGGGCGCTTCGAGCAGTTTCTCCAACTGCGGACGATCGGGTAATGCTTCAAATCTCACCACCGAGCCATCTCGGACGTAGACGAATGCTGCCTCCACGCGTTCAAGCGGAACACTCATGAGCTCGGCGTAGGCAATCCGGTAAATCGCAAGTTGCATCGGATCGGCATCTTGCCGACGGGACGTCTTCCAATCGACTACCTGGTACAACACCTCGCCGGATTCGTCGGTGGACGAGAACACCGCATCGATACGACCGGGTACTACTCGACCGTTGAGCACGAGATTGAACTCGACTTCGATCCCGACAGGAACTCGATCTGCGTAGTCGGACCGCAGGAAGGCGGTCTGCATTGCCTCAAGCTCTTCATCACTCCCGATCTCCGGGTCAGCGGACCCGGGCAGATCATCCGGGTCCAGAAGTGGACGAACTCCATAGTGCGACTCAACCCAGGCATGGAAGCGAGTACCGCGTCGAGCCGCACCGGCTGGAGCCTGTGGCATGGGCCGCGCCAACTGCTGGGTGAATCCGGCCGGGTCCACAGCCAATCGAACGACGTCCGAGGCGGACAGCGATGCGGGCAGGGTGATCACCCGCTCCGATGAGCGTTCCCGTTCCCGCTCAGCAATGAGCATCGCCAGGTCTTGATTCCAGCCGCGAATCTGTTCGAGAGCTGCCGGTGACAGCGAAGCGGATTCCCCGCCTTCTGCGTCAACCTCATTGTCTGCCAGCAGTTCGGGGAGGGTGAGCCCCAGGTGACTGACGACCTCGGCCGCAACCGCAAACCTGCGGGATGACTCATCGCTACGGTCGGCCGGTGGCCACGAGTACTCGACCACTGCGTCAAGCGCCGGATTCGTATCGTCCTCTTCGGGTTCCGGGGCCCACTCAAGTACCTCACCGGCACCCGCCACACAGGCATCTCGCAAAGTGAGCAGATACTCAGATGGTCCCCGGCGCTTCACCTGATGTGGACCCCACCACGAGGCACTGGCGATGAGCAGTTGCTCCGCCCTCGTTACGGCAACATAGCCCAGGCGTCGCTCTTCATTCTGCTGGAGAGCAGCACAATCATCGGTGAACGTTTCCATCCCGGCGTTGGTGATATCGACAAAGCGCGGCAAGGAGTCACGATCACCACGCAATGGATATGGGAGTGCGCCGCAGGCCACGGGCCAGCGGTCACGCAACTTCGTGCCGGGAAAGACCTTTTCCGTGAGGCTCGGGACGACAACAACAGGCCACTCCAGACCCTTGGCTCGGTGCACGGTCATGAGTGCGATCGCATTATCGACCGGCGCACACTCGAGCTCAGGTACGCGGTCAAATCGTTGGGCCAGACGCAGCCAACTCAGGAATGCCCCGACACTGGAATCTCGTTCGGCATCGGCAAATCCAGCGATCAGATCGGTGAAGGCGGCCAGATTCTCTGCCCGCCCCGCAGCCGCCAACTCAGGGGTCGCCACCATCTCGACGTCGAGACCGGTGGTGACGATAATTCTGTGCACCAGATCCGGCAGGGAGTCGCCAAGGCCGCGTCGAAGGAATCTGATCTCATCGGCCAGCTCGGCACATCGGTCGAGGGCAGCCGGGTCGTACCCGAGATCTCCAGGATCTTCAACCGCATCCAGCAGTGAGACGATATCGGCGGGGTCGGTTCCACGAACCGCTGCATCCAACCTCACCTCCACCGGAGCACCATCAGGTGTTCGAAGACTGTCCGCCAGCTGCTGGGCGCGCTCACCGAGGAGGGCCAGATCCCGCGGACCGATCCGCCAGCGGGGGCCTGTGAGTAGACGAACCATCGACGGATTGGCCGCTGAGTCATGCAGGACGTCCAAAATGGCGACGACCTCGGCCACTTCAGGAAGCGCCAACAGACCGTCAACGCCCACCAGGTCCACCGGCAGACCGCGCTGGGTCAGCGCGCCGAGGATTGGTGCAAGATCACTGGAGCGACGGGCCAGAACTGCAATCTGATCCGGTGGTGTACCACGCTCGACCAACTGCTCGATCTGATCGGCAACCCAGGTGACCTCCTCGGCGAAGGTGGGCAGGAGCCCAACCCGGATACCACCCGCGGGCTTGGGATTCACCGGGGTGATGAGCGGCTCGACGTCATGAAGCTCACGCAGGGAGGTACTGAGCGAGTTGGCCCCCTCAAGGATATTGGCACCGGATCGGCGGTTCTCCTTCAATGTGAGCGATCGAGACCTCGAGCCATCTGGATTGGGGAAGTGTCTGGTGAAGTCATCGATGTTTGCAACACTCGCCCCCCGCCACTCATAGATAGCCTGCAGTGGATCACCGACGGCGGTGACCGGGTGACCACCGGCGAAGAGCCCGGTTAGGAGCAACCGCTGAGCAACGGAGGTGTCCTGATACTCATCAAGAAGCACCACCTGAAACTGCTGCCGAAGCTGCTCGCCAACCTCGGGGAACTCCGTGGCAAGTTGCATCCCGATGAGCATCTGATCGGAGAAGTCCATGACGTCCCGCGCTCGTCGAGCCGCTCGATACTCCTCGACGAGATGTGACAACTCGACGCGTGACTTCGAGTTGTCGATGACCTTGTCAAAGAGTTGAACGCGACGTCTGGCCGCGTTGCCGGCCGTTTCGACATCGTGCTGGAACCGGGTGTCGAATGCTCGCAGCATCTCCGGGGTGACCCCATGCTCGGCCATCTCACCATCAAGGCTCCGCAGGACCGACACAACCTTGTCCGGCGTGTATCCCAGCACGGACAGATCCCGCTGGGTTCGCGTGACAACCTGATAGGCAAGCTGGATAGACGCAGCTTCGGTGAGCACGGTACTTCCGGGTTCAACTCCCAGCCGAAGTCCATGTTCGGCGATCAGTCTTCCGGCGAAGGCATGGTAGGTGGAGATCGTGGGCTCCCCCACCTCATCCAGCGGAACCCCATGAACCTCATCAGACAGGCGTCGAAGTGCTGAGCGCACCCGGGCCTGCAGCTGGGCGGTGGCCTTGGTGGTGAAGGTGAGACCCAGAATCTGCTCCGCCTGTACTCGTCCCGTGGCCACCAGCCAGACGACCCGCGCAGTCATAACCGTGGTCTTGCCGGTACCGGCGCCAGCCTTGATGACGAAGGGTTCGAGCGGTGCGCTAATGGCGTCCCACTGCTCCTGGCTGAACGGGGTATCGAGCAGTCGGCACAGATCATCCCTATTCATGTGACCACGACCTGACCCTCGGGTTGGGCCGGGCAGGCGGCGCGGAAGGAGCAGGTGTCACAGCGGGGGGACACGATCGCCGTGAACTCCTCCTCGCGAATGCGTAGATCAGCTGCTTCCAAGGACCGCTGAAGCCAGGGGTTATCCGGATCCAGGGGTGCTTGTTCCTGGACCGTTGGCAGCTCGGCCTTCCCAAGTCGCAGAAGTACCAGCTCTGCCCCACCGACGACTGGACCCATGTCATTTCGCGCGATCCGCTCCGCACCGTCAAGGTCGTCCAGTGCGCCGTGCTGAACAGCCACCTGATACATACCCAACTGTGCATGTGATGCCAACTTTGCCGCGGGTTCACTCTGTCGCTGGGTTTTCAGATCGACGATGTGTACCGCACCCTCAACGTCTACCTCGACCCGATCGAAGGATCCGCGAACATGGATACCGCGACTGCCGAACGCAATCGTGACCTCGAATCCGGCCTCACTCGCGAGGAGATGACGATCCGGGCGTCCGCTCTGCCAGTTGAGAAATCGTCGCAGGGCAGCCGCGGCCTCCGCCCGCTCAGTTTTCGATTGCCACTGCGCGGCATAGCCAACCTCGGCCCAAACCCGATCCAGATACTCACCGAGGACAGCCTCATCGGCCGGAATCTCCCCCCGCGCAACGGCATCTGCCAATTCGTGAATGACGGAGCCGAAACTCAACGCGACGCTACGACTCACATCGGCATGCACCTCATGGGAGAGAAACCAGCGCAGCGGACATTCGGTGATGGATGAGAGCTGGCTTCCGGAGAAGGAAAGTGCGCGATCGGGCGGGCGTACGGGGATCTCCGAGGTCGTGTATGAGCGAATCCCCCACCAGCGGTCCGGATGAGCGGAGGGAACCATGGGACGACCATCGGGATTGCGCGCTGAGGCAAGTACGGCAAGGCGACGCGACGCTGCGGTAACCAAGGCTGGTTCGGCGTCAGGGTTTACCGCAGTCGATCGGAGGTCAGCAACCAGTGCCTGGATCGACAGGGGCCGCGGGGGCCTGCCGAACACATGGTCCTGATCGGTACAGTCACGACCCAGCAGATCTGACAGGAACCGTGATGGCTGCGGGCCATCATCAGCGCGTGATTTGACCGCACTCACATGCAGCTGCTGACTGGCACGCGTGCAGGCAACGTAGAAAAGCCGACGCTCCTCCGCCAGCAGGGATGCGGCCGAGGGTGCATCCACCAGCCCGGTGCGTTCAAGGCGATCGGAGGCAAGCAGTGACCCACGTCGACGAATATCCGGCCAGGCCCCTTCTTGAACACCAGCAACGCAGACAACTCTCCACTGCAGACCCTTGGCTCGATGTGCGGTGAGCACTCGGACAGCGGGCCCCCGAATACCCCGATCGGCAAGAGTGTCTGCTGGAATCTGCTGCTCGGAAAGGTCTGCCAGAAAGTTGATGACACCACGTCTGCCACCGAAGCGGTCTTCGGCGCGGCGGGCGGCAGAGAACAGGGCAACCACGGCATCGAGATCGGCATCGGCACGTCGACCTACATCACCCCCGCGAAGTGCCGCCCCCTGCAGCCGCTGTGGCCATCCCGTGCCATCCGGACCTGCGGTGGCTGACCAGATGGACCAGAGCACATCCTCGGTGTTGCCACCACCCGCGAGTGACTGACGACCAGCTCGAATGACAGCCGCGAGCCGTGCAGCCGCAGCAGCGGCCCCGCGAGCCCGCACATCATCACGTGAGGAGTCAGAGACCGGCAGCAGCGCGGCTGGGTTCTCGATCAGCTCCCTGATGAGCGAGGCGACGAGCGCGTCAGATCTGGGTGGTGCCTGCTCGGACTTCTGCTCTCGCCACTGGCGACGCATCACCCGGCCCAATCGGCGAATCTCGGAGGGATCCGCATCCGCGATCGGTGATCGCAACAGTGACAGGTAGGTCATCTCGTCGGTACCGGCCGGATCCAGCACTGCACCCAGAGCCGCCAGCAGCGGCGCCAGAGCCGGTTCATCGCGCAGCGGAATCTCATCACCGGCCACCTCAACCGGAACTCCGGCCGCACCCAGAGCTCGTCGCAGGGGCCCGATGGATTTGCGACCGGATCGCACCAGCACCGCCATCTGATCCCAACCGATCCCCTGTTCGAGATGGGCCCGACGAAGGGTCGTGGCGATATGGGCCGCTTCGCTGGACGGAGTGTCGAAGGTTCGAACCTCGACCAAACCGTCAGTGGGTCCCTCATATGTGAGGTTGCGATGGGCGCGAACAATGTTGGCCGGAAGCCCGATGGCCGTGGCTGAGCGCAGAATGCGCCCAGCCGCCTGACCGATGGTGGGACCGAAACGCCGAGTGCGCCCCAGCACGATGATGTCTGCGGGCCGCCCGTCAGCATGGGTGAATCGTTCACTGAACTGTGCAATCCCCGAAGAGTCGGCACCTCGGAAGGTGTAGATCGATTGATCCGGATCGCCTACCACCACCAGTGATCCTGACGGATCGGCCAATCCTCGCAGCAGTCGAACCTGCGCCGGATCAGTGTCCTGATACTCATCGACGAAGATCGCTCGATACCGGTGTCGAAGCATGGTTTGAACTTCAGGCTCGTTCACCAGAATCGAGGCGCGGTGGATGATCTCGGTGTAGTCCGTGACTCCCTCGGCATCGAGGACATCGAGGTATTCGGCGAAGAACTGAGCAACAGCCCGCCACACGGGACCAATCCCCTGCGTCTGTCCGGCCAGCGCTGCAAGATCCTCGGGATCAAGTCCAAGGCTTCGAACCTTGGCGATCAGGGCCCGAACCTCAGCAGCGAGGCCGCGCGTGCCAAGTGCCGCAGCGAGCTCAGTTGGCCACTGCAGGGATCCGTCGCGCACCGAGCCCTGAAGGAGTTCACGCAGACGTGCCTCCTGCTCGGCACCGGAGAGCAATCTCAGCGGCTCTGCGAAGACCTCCGGGTCGGACTGAGCCCGCACACAGGCGTAGGCAAATGAGTGGAACGTGGTGACGGTCGGGATGAGGCCCCCACCCAATCGCGCAGTGACCCGCTGCTTCCACTCGAGTGCCGCCTTACGTCCAAAGGTGAGTCCGAGAACCTGATCTGCGGCAAGAGGGTGATCCCCCTGCAGCCGTCGAACCATGGCCTCAACGAGAGTGGTGGTCTTGCCGGTGCCTGGCCCGGCAAGAACCAGCAGTGGACCCGACTGATGCGCAACCACCCGCTGTTGATCCTCATCGAGCTGTGGCGGATCAACCGGAAGAGGACGACTACGATCCAGGGTGAGCGTAGGAACGTTGATCAACTCGGCCACGGGACGATTCCATCACTTGCATCTGACATCCGGGTCGGACCTCGCCAGCGTGCCGCCTCCAGATCTACCGCCAGACCATCCCACCGCAGAGGGGTGCCCTCGCGTCGATACCGTGCCAAGGCCTCGACCTCGTGTCCCACCGGCGGACGTCCGTCAGCCCGCACAACCCGATGCCATGGCACCCCGGCCCCGAACCGCGCCATTACCGTGCCAACAGCCCGCGCAGCACCAGAACCGAGGTGGTCGGCCACCTGCCCGTACGTCATGACCCGCCCAGAAGGAATCTGGGCGACGAGATCGAGCACCCGCTCGGCAAACTCGGTCGGCAATCCCGATCCAAGGTTGTCTGCTTCCCGTCCCACAGGAGACATCCTGCCCCCTTATCGGACCCGTGGGTCAGAACATGGCAAGATCGCCCGCCCCCTTACGGGACGCATGCCACCGAAGATGGCAAGATCTCAGAGTGACCGCTCCCGATGATGCCCTCGTCCTGCGCGATGACGACGGCTACAGCACCCTCGTCATCGAGGATGGGGTCTTCCCACGACGCGTTCGCCGGCCAACAGACCTGCTGCGCATAGTGCTTGCCCTGGTGGCAGGCGCTGTGCTGGTGGCGCTGGCCTACTTCCTGACCGCGACGACAGCAGGAATCGAAAGTGATATCACCGGTGCCGGCAACCGGCTGCCCGGATTCATCGTTGCCATCGTCAATCTTGTCGCCGGGTTCGGTGTTCTACTCCTGCCAATCGTGGCCGGTATCGATCTGCTGGTCCGCAAACGTGGTCGTCAACTTCTGGAGGCACTCGGTGCCCTGTTCGTGGCCGTTGCGGTTGCGATCCTGCTCTCGGCACTGCTCATCACGCATGGATCGCCACGGCTGGTGGTGGCTATCACGGGCGCAGCTGCATCTGAGCAGCGGTCAGCATTCAATGCCATCGTCGCTGGCCTTGTTGCATTCATCACGGTGAGTCGTCTGATCGGCCGCGGCCGATGGACCATCGCATCTGCACTGACAGTGTCTGCGATCGCCGTCGGCGCCGTTACCAGTGGCACCTGGACCGCTACCTCGATCGGTTTGTCTCTCTTACTCGGCTGGGTCATAGGTCTGGCCGTTCGCTACATCCTCGGAACCGCAACCACCCGCCCAAGTGGTCTGGCGGTGGCCTCAACCCTTGAGCGGGGCGGCTTTCCGGTCTCTCTCCTGCGAGCTGCAAAGACCACCGCGAGGGGACGTCAGTACGACGCGCACACCACTCAGGATGAGCATCTGCGCGTGGTGGTCTTCGACCGGGACCTGGAGGGAGCTGGGCTGGCCGCTGCCCTCTGGAACCAGATCCGCCTTCGGACGGATCCAACAAACGCTGGTTTCTCCATGCGTGCGCAGATCGATCACAGCGCACTTATGTCGTATGCCGCACACTCAGCCGGGGCGCCAGTGCCCGAACTGCGCCTGGCCACCGAGGTCGGGCCTGATGCCTCACTTCTGGCATTCGAAGAGCTTGAGGGATCCTCATTTGCAGAAGCCGAACCCGGCACGATCACCGATAACGATCTCGTCGGTATCGCTCGGGCCGTCCGAATCCTGCACGCAGACCACATCGCTCATCGTTCACTGTCACCTGACCACATGGTTAAGGACTCCGACGGAAAACTGTGGCTCACCGGTATGCAGTATGGACAGATCGCGGCGGGTGATGTGGAGAATCGCATCGACCTCGCGGAGATGCTCTGCTCATTCGCCCTTCTCACCGACCCCGACCGGGCCGTTGCAGCCGCCGTCAGGGTCTTTGGCGCAGACGAGACGGCCAGGGCACTACCTGCCCTTCAACTGATTGCGCTCTCACCAGATACCCGCAAACGCATGCGCAAGAACAAGGAAGTGCTTGCGAAACTGCGGGACGCAGTGATCGAGCTGCGCCCCTCTGCAGCAGAGGTGCAACCCCTTGAACTGCGCCGAATCAAGCCGCGCACACTGCTCACGCTGGTCGCCGGAACCATCGCGGCCTACGTCCTTTTCACTCAACTGGCGAATGTCAACATTATCGACCTGCTGCGCTCTGCCAACTGGACCTGGGCACTGGTGGCCCTGGTCTTCTCCTTCCTCACGATTGTCGGCGCATCGCTGACACTGTCCGGATTCGTACCAGAGCAGCTGAAGCACATCCGCACATTCATGGCTCAGTTGGCCGCGTCGTTCGCCACTCTCGTGTCACCACCCACTCTCGGGTCCCTGGCCATCAACGTGCGCTACCTGCAAAAGGCAGGCCTGCACCCGGCCCTTGCTTCGGCGAGTGTCGGAGTGTCACAGGTCTTCGCCTTCTTCATCCACATCGCTCTGCTGTTCGTGACCGGTATCGCTGCCGGTCACGCCATGGAACACTCCGTCACCCCACCAAAGTGGGCAATCATCGCCATCGTGGTGCTGCTCGGGGTCCTTGGGCTCCTCCTGCTGGTTCCAGCTGTCCGCAAACTCATCAGGGAGCGGGTGCAACCAATCCTGGCAGAGGTCGGTCCACGTCTTCTGACGATCGCGCAGCGCCCAATCAAGCTAGCCGAGGGCATCGGCGGCATCCTGCTGCTGAACGGCGCATTTGCCGCGTGCATGATTGCCAGCGTTGAGGCTTTCGGTGCTGGTCAGGCAAACTACGCCGCGATCGCACTTGTTTATCTCGCCGGTTCGACTATCGGACAGGCGGCGCCAACCCCCGGTGGCCTCGGGGCTGTCGAGGCTGCTTACGTCGCCGGACTGACCGCTGCTGGTCTGGATCCCGGCGTCGCCCTGTCCGGCACGCTGCTCTTCCGCCTCGTGACCTTTTGGCTGCCGACAATCCCCGGGTACTGGGCCTTCAACCGCCTGCAGAAGATTGGCGCACTTTAGGCGAGTGCTTTCCACGGATAGGTACCGCTGCCTGTCGCCGGAACGCTAGTAAGACGCAAGCCCCGGAGAGGATGATTATGCCAGCGCACCCTGCAGCGGCAATCACCACTCTGGCTGTCCGAGATTCATCAACACTCATGGCAAAGTTGTCGACTCCGAATTCGCCAGGGCTGGTGATTCTGATGCCAAAGGAAAGTCGGGAAACGTCAGAGGGAAGAGGCCCTGTGGCCCATGCAACTTGTGTCCATTGTGGGTTCACCCCGATCGAGGGCGAGTGCTCCAAGAAACGCCAATGCCCGTTCGAGTCAGCCACGTAAACAACGAACTGAACAGGCTGGTCTCCTCGAACCGTGGAGGCGAGACGATAGTTCACACCTCCACTCACAGCCGGAGAACACGCGCCCAGATCTCTTCGAAGCAACAGTTTCACGTCGCCAGAGCCGACCGAGGAAACCTGTGCTTGCTGGGCAGAGTCTCCGAGTCGGCTGCCGACGACCTTGCTCCATCTTGCTTGAGCTTGGCCGTATTGGATGCGATCCCAACAGTAGGGGCTGCCATCACCTGCCATTCCCCCGTCAGAAAGCGCAGGTTGCTCCAAGTCCGCATTGACGAGCACTCCAGCAGGCC
>CAXBQZ010000006.1:0-69116 GCA_963978055.1 uncultured bacterium | reverse complement strand
TGCGGTTGCTGCTCCGTAGCCGAGGCTGTTGTGTGCGCGAACCTGGACGTTGTAGGCGGTTCCGTTGGTGAGCGCGGTGGTTCCGTCAGTACTGAGTGCCGTGATGTCGTACGCAGTGGAAAGGCTGGGCAGGTTCTGCCACGTGGCCCCACCGTCAGTCGAGTACTGGTATGTGTCGATCGCGTTGATTGGCGTTGGCGGGGCGCTGAACGTGATCGACAGTGTCGCGTTCCCGGGCGTAACCGCCAGACTTGTCGGCACCCGTGGTGGGCCAACAGCTGTCACGTTGGCAGCAGCCGACCAGGGACCGGGGCCGGCGATGTTCACGGCGCGCACGGTGATGGTGTTGCTGGTCTCGTTGATCAGGCCGAGGGCAGTGAAGGGATTGGTCAAACCCGCCGACACTGCTGCCGCGCCGTTGACGGAATACTCATAACTGGTGACCGGGGCACCACTTGGGTCGGCGACGGGGGAGTACGTAACGCTCGCCTGTCCGTCGCCCGGTGTGGTCGAGGTGATCGATGGTGCTGCTGGCAGATCAGCAACGATGATCGTGCTCGTCTTCGCGATACCGATGCTGTCGTTTACGCATGGTCGGCCGGTGACTGTCGTCACCACGGTGAGAGAGTTGGAGCCCAGGGTTGCCAAGTCTGGTGCAGTGAAGGGGTAGGTGTTTGCCCAGTGGTGCGGATTGGTACCCAGAGCCGGGTTGGCTGTCTCGAAGTTGGGATCAGTCACCTGACCGAGGGGTGCAGCGGCGATATCGGGAACTACCTGTACGTCGGCAGTGATGGCGCCGGTGCCGAAGTCGGAGTTGGGACACACGACATCGACCGTCACGTCGAAGGACGCACCCGGTGCAACTGCGGATGGAGTGGTCACATTGACTGTGGCGGTGACCGCGGCCTGTGCCGGACCGGCCGCAGCCAGGCTGACGGCTCCCAGGGCGATGGCAGTGAAGCCGGCGGCGGCAGCGCGGAATGCGCGGTGATGTGAACGAGCCATGGGTATTCCCCTCCCCAAACCAGCGCAGAGCCCCTCGCTCCGCCTACGGCTGGTGTTTCCCACATTCAGATTCCGTCCGACCCCAGTCACCACCAAAGCCGGGGAAGCAGGTTGAGAGGTGCACTTGAGCCTCACCTGAGCGACTTTCACTCATCCGGACGAGCACCTCCCCCATCTGGGGGGATGGTTTGATGGAGGCGGCGAGGAGCCTGCGATTGTGCTGTGGTCAGCAGAGTGATGAATCCCCTCTAGACTGTGGATATCCCAGATTTCCTATTCAGAGGTTCACCATGTCTTCCCAAGGCTCGGCCGTCCGCTCCGACGTGCGCAACATCGCCATCATCGCCCACGTCGACCACGGCAAGACCACACTCGTTGACGCCATGCTCTGGCAATCCGGCGCCTTCACCGCACATCAGGCCGATGAGGGCTCCGTTCAGGAGCGAGTGATGGACTCGATGGATCTGGAGCGGGAGAAGGGCATCACGATCCTCGCCAAGAACACCACCGTGAGGTATCGCGGTGAGGGCGCCCCCGAGGGTGGTGTGCTGATCAACATCATCGACACCCCAGGACACGCGGATTTCGGTGGTGAGGTCGAGCGCGGCCTGGAGATGGTTGATGCAGTGCTGCTCCTCGTCGATGCCAGTGAGGGTCCACTCCCGCAAACCCGGTTCGTGCTGCGCAAGGCCCTGCAGAAGCGACTGCCGGTGATCCTGGTCGTCAACAAGGTTGATCGCGGTGATGCCCGAATCGCCGAGGTCGTGGACGAAACCTACGAGCTCTTCTTCGATCTCGATGCCGATGAAGAGCAGATCAATTTCCCGGTCGTCTACGCGTCCGCCAAGGCTGGTCGCGCCTCGCTGAATCGCCCAGCTGACGCAGGCATGCCGGACTCGGAGAATCTGGTGCCGCTGTTCAAGACGATTCTGGAGACTGTGCCCGCTCCGCACTACGACCCCGAGATGCCACTACAGGCCCATGTCACCAACCTCGACTCATCTCCTTACCTTGGCCGATTGGCGCTGTGCCGCATCCACAACGGAACCCTGCGCAAGGGTCAGCAGGTGTCCTGGTGCCGTACTGACGGAACGATCAGCCGGGTGAAGATCGTCGAACTACTCGTCACCGAGGCCCTGGAACGAGTGCCCGCCGAATCCGCCGGACCCGGCGAGATCGTCGCTGTGGCAGGTATCGAGGACATCACGCTGGGCGAGACTCTGGCTGATATCGATGATCCGCGTCCGTTACCGCTGATCACTGTGGACGAACCGTCAATCTCGATGACGATTGGTATCAACACCTCACCACTGGCGGGACAGAGTGGCACCAAGCTCACCGCACGTCTGGTCAAGAACCGGCTGGACGCCGAACTCATCGGCAATGTGTCCATTCGTATCCAGAACACCGATCGTCCCGACACCTGGGAGGTCCAGGGCCGAGGTGAGCTGCAGTTGGCGATCCTGGTCGAAATCATGCGACGTGAGGGTTTCGAGCTGACGGTTGGCAAGCCGCAGGTTGTCACCCGGGTGATCGACGGCAAGCTGCACGAGCCGATGGAACATCTGACCGTCGATATCCCGGAGGACTACCTCGGTGTTGTTACCCAGTTGATGGCCTTGCGCAAGGGTCGGATGGAGCAGATGGTCAATCACGGAACCGGCTGGGTGCGTATGGAGTACGTGGTGCCGGCCCGTGGCCTGATTGGCTTCCGGACGGAGTTCCTCACTGAGACCCGCGGAACGGGCCTACTGCATCACGTCTTCCACAGGTACGAGCCATGGCATGGTGAACTGCGCACCCGTCCGACTGGCTCGCTGGTCGCGGATAGACGCGGTCCCACCACTGGCTTTGCTCTGGCCAACCTCCAGGAGCGCGGCACCATGTTCGTCGGGCCGGGTACCGAGGTGTACGAGGGCATGATCATCGGGGAGAACTCACGTCAGGACGATATGGACGTCAACCCCACCAAGGAGAAGAAGCTGACGAATATGCGTCAGTCCTCTGGTGATGTGCTGATCCCGCTGATCCCGCACAAGCAGATGTCGATGGAGCAGGCCCTCGAGTTTTGCCGCGAGGATGAATGCATGGAGGTCACTCCGGCCACTGTGCGCATCCGCAAGGTGATCTTGGATCAGACTGAGCGCGCCCGGGCAGCATCCCGAGCCAAGAAGGCCTGACAGACCGACTCGATGTATCACGGCGATATGACCGTTTTATCCTATTTGATGTAGTGTTGGTCACGATCCGGTCACAGCGGGCAACGATGGGTCGCGCTTTTCGTTCTATGGCGTAGGTTTCATGTGCGCGGGTTTCTCATACATAAGTATGGGCCGAGCGTCGTTTTTACGGTTGAATATCCGGCGTCCACCTCGGTGGCGCTTACTTTGTCCCGATGGGGCAAAGAACAATGTCCCGCGGGGGGACGGAAGGGCAGTGGGATCGTGACCGCACCGGTAGATGTCGACAAGCGGTTCGCTGTCGATGCTGTTGATGCACCTGCGGCCATTGCCGGACGTTCTCTGGGTGAGATCGCATGGTCTCGACTGCGCCGCGACAAATGGGCCATGACCGGTGCTGTCGTCATCATCATCATCCTGTTGCTCGTGATCTTTGCCCCGATCATCTGCAATCTCGTCGGCGTCAATCCTGACAGCAACTACGCTGATACCCAGCCTGATCTGCTGGACGGGATCGGGTTCCCGGCTGGCCCGTTCTCGAATGCCTCCTGGCAGCACCCGTTTGGGGTTGAGCCCCAGACCGGTCGAGACCTCATGGCCCGCACCCTTTACGGTGGCCGCAACTCGCTGATTGTAGGCGTGCTAGCCACGGTGATTGGTCTTTCGATTGGTGTGATTCTCGGCATCATCGCTGGACTGCGTGGTGGCTGGGTCGACTCCCTGCTCAGTCGCACCATGGACGTCCTGCTCGCCTTCCCTGTTTTGCTGTTCGCCATCGCACTTCTGGTGATCCTGGGTCAGACCACCTGGTACAACCAATCGCTGTTCTGGCAGATCGTCGTCGTCACGTTCATCATCGGCTTCTTCGGCTGGCCGTACTACGGTCGTCTCATTCGAGGACAGGTGCTCTCCCTTCGGGAGAAGGAGTTTGTCGATGCGGCGCGCAGTATTGGTGCCCCCAATTCACGCATCATCTTCAAGGAATTGCTGCCGAACCTGCTCCCAACCGTGCTGGTTCTGGCTACTCTCTCGATTCCTTCGAACATCCTTGCTGAGGCTAGTCTGTCCTTCCTCGGAGTCGGTGTGCTGCCGCCCACGCCCACCTGGGGTGGCATGATCAATGATGCACTCAGCTGCTTGAACCTCGACCCGGCCTACATGTTCGTTCCGGGTATGGCGATCTTCATCGTCGTGTTGGCATTCAACCTGTTTGGAGACGGTCTGCGCGATGCGACTGATACAAGGGCAAGTGACCTGTAGATGACTCGACGCACACGAAGCCGATTCCCCCGCACAAGCGGATAACCCACAAGTTTCCCTGACGCGTTGTCGGGGAACCGAAGCCGTCGCCGATGGTTTCGGGCACCACCCCTGAGGAGAAGGTGGATCTACACATGGCGATCACACGACGCGCCACTCAGTTCGCTGCACTGGGTGCAGCAGCTGCTTTGGCTCTTGCCGCCTGCGGCGGCGGTGGTGGTGGAGGCGGCGGGTCCGCATCCCCCTCCACCTCGGCATCGGGCGCCAGCGGCTTCAATGCCGCCGCCAGCTCGGTTGTCAATGCGTCCGACAAGACCGGTGGCACGCTTAAGCTTGCTGCTGCATCGGACTGCGATTCCTACGACCCTGCCCGCACGTATTACGCGTACTGCTGGGACATTCAGCGCCTCTTCACCCGCACGCTGATGGCTTTCGCCTCTGCTCCGGGTACCAAGGGCACCTCGGTTGTTCCCGATATGGCAACTGGTCCTGGTGAATCGAATGCTGACAAGACGCAGTGGACCTACCATCTGCAGCCGGGCCTCAAGTACTCGGATGGATCCACCATCACCACCAAGGACATCAAGTACGCGGTGGAGCGTCTCTTTGCCTCTGATGTGATCAACGGTGGCCCGTCGTCCTACTACACCAGCCTGCTGTCTGACACCTACAAGGGTCCGTACGCGGACCCGACAGGTGACCTGACCTCGGTCCAGACTCCGGATGACAACACCATCATCTTCAATCTCAACAAGCCCTTTGCTGATTTTGACTACCTGATGGCGCTTCCAACAGCTGGTCCGGTTCCGAAGGCCAAGGACACCAAGGCCGATTACGGCAAGCTCCCGATCTCATCTGGTCCGTTCATGATCAGCAGCTACCAGCCCGGCAAGGAGACTGACTGGGTTCGCAATCCCAACTGGGATCAGAAGACGGACAATGTTCGTCACCCGAAGGTCGACAAGGTGACCCTCGTTGTCATCACCGACCCGAATGATGAGGACAAGCGCCTCATGTCCGGTGACGTCGATCTGCTCGCCGATGGTGGTGTCATGCCTGAGACCACTGCTCAGATCCTGGCCGACCCGACCAAGAAGGCAAATGCCGACAACCCGCCGACGGGCTTCATCCGCTACGACGTGGTGTTCCAGACGGTTGCCCCGCTGGACAACAAGGCCTGCCGTGAGGCGATCTTCTACGCCTTCAACAAGGCAGCGCTGCTGCGCATCAACGGTGGGGCCACGGCTGGTGACATCACCGGATCCATGGTTCCGACCCTGATCCCGGGCTACGAGGCCGACTACGATCCGTATCCGAACGGCGCAGATCACACCGGTGACCTCGCCATGGCCAAGCAGAAGCTGACTGAATGTGGCCAGCCCAATGGCTTTGACCTGAACTACGCCTACCGCAACGTGGGTCTTGGTCCCAAGGCACTTGCCTCGGTCACCGAGAACCTGGGTCGCGTTGGCATCAAGGTCCATGGCACGGTTGCATCTGACCCCGCTTCGTACTACTCAACGTTCATCGGTTCACCGTCGAACATTGTGAAGATGAAGCTTGGTCTGGCCGGTGCTGGCTGGGGTGCTGACTTCCCGACGCCTTATGGTTTCTGGCAGTCGATCGCCAACAGCAACGCCATCCTTCCTGAGGGCAACTCGAACTACCCGAGCCTCAAGGACCCTACGGTCGATCAGGCGCTGGCGGCTCTTACCAAGGAGACTGACCCGGCCAAGGTCGCCGAGCTCGGCAAGACCGTTGACCATGCCGTCATGGATGCAGCTGTCTACCTGCCATTCGTTCTGGACAAGACGTTCTTCTACCGCAACCCGCGTCTGACGAACATCTACCTCAACGGTGGCGTAGGCAACTACTACGACTATGTCAACATCGGTACCAGCGACGGCATGTAGTCGTCCGGCGTACATCTCTCTAACTAGTCAGGTTGTGGCCGGCGGAATAACCGCCGGCCACAACCTGCGGAGGAAACATGGTTCGGTACATCATCCGCCGGCTTCTGGGGGCCGTTGCGGTTTTGTTCATTGTTTCGCTGGTGACGTTCGGCCTGTTCATGGTCATTCCGGTGCTGACCGGATCGAGCCCTGCATTCCTCTACGCCGGTAAGAACCCTTCACCTGAGCTCATCCACAATATTGAGCATGGCTTGGGGTTGGATCGCCCTATCCCAGAACAGTTCTACATCTATATGAAGGGTATCGTCGCCGGCCGAACTGATCTGACCGATGGCACGGAGGGCGGCTCCCGTCCCTGTCCTGCACCATGTTTTGGCTATTCATTCCGATATCAGTCGCCCGTATGGGACATCATCAAGGACCGATTCCCCGTCACGCTTTCCGTCACAGTTGGTGCGGCCATCATCTGGCTTGCCGTTGGTATCGGCGTCGGCGTTATTTCAGCGCTGCGAAGAGGTGGGTTCACCGACCGTGCGTCGATGATCTTCATTCTTCTGTTCCTGTCCCTACCCTCGTATCTGTTCGCGATCCTGCTGCTCTACGTATTCGTGTACGGCTTGAAGTGGCTGCCGCCCACCGATTACGTCCCGTTCACGCAGAACCCGGTGAGGTGGTTCCAGGCGCTGGTTCTGGCATGGGTCACCATCGGCTTCGGCAACGCCGCGCTGTACGCCCGTCTGACGCGCGCCAACATGCTGGAGACGATGAACGAGGACTACATCCGAACCGCTGTGGCCAAGGGTCTGCCCCGCAAGACGGTCGTCCGCAAGCATGCGATGCGCGCGGCGTTGACGCCGATTCTCACCATCGCTGGCTTGGACATCGCCTTCCTGCTCGGTGGTGCCCTCTTCGTTGAAAAGGTGTTCAGCCTTCCCGGTCTGGGTCTGCTCTTCGTGGAAGCGATCGGCAAGCAGGACCTCCCCGTCATCATGGGGCTCACCATCGTGAGTTCACTGTTTATCGTCGTGGCCAACATCATTGTTGACGTCCTCTACAGTGCGGTCGATCCGCGCGTGCGGTTGAGTTAGGTGTCGAGATGACCCAGACCATTGATTCAGCAGCGTCGGTCCCGAGCGCACCACCCTCTGCATTTCTCGAGGTACGGGATCTGCACGTCACCTTTCCGACCGATGATGGAATGGTCAAAGCAGTTGAGGGCCTGTCGTTCAAGGTTGAGCGCGGCAAGACCATGGGGATCGTGGGTGAATCCGGTTCAGGTAAATCGGTGACAAGCCAGGCGATTCTCGGCCTGCACACTGGCACTCGCGCCAATGTCTCTGGGCAGATCTGGCTTGATGGTGAAGAGTTGGTGGGTAAGAGCACCGAAGAGATCAGGCCCCTTCGTGGCGACAAGATGGCCATGATCTTCCAGGATCCGCTGTCCTCGCTCCACCCCTTCTACACCGTGGGTGACCAGATCATCGAGGCGTACCGGGTGCACAACAAGGTCACCAAGGATGTCGCCAAGAAGCGAGCGATTGAAATGCTCGATCGGGTGGGTATCCCCAATCCGACCAAGCGGGTTGACGACTATCCCCATCAGTTCTCCGGTGGTATGCGTCAGCGTGTGATGATCGCCATGGCCCTGGTGTGCAACCCACAGCTTCTGATCGCTGATGAGCCAACCACCGCACTTGATGTGACCGTGCAGGCGCAGATTCTCGATCTGATGCGCGACCTGCAGAAGGAGTTCAACTCAGCGATCATTCTGATCACCCACGATCTGGGTGTCGTGGCTGAAATCGCCGATGACGTGACGGTGATGTACGGCGGTCGCGCGGTTGAACAGGGGAGCGTGCGGGATGTCTTCTACTCCCCGCAGATGCCCTACACGTGGGGCCTCCTGGCATCGATGCCACGTCTGGATCGTGAGCGCAAGGGCCGCCTCGATCCGATCCCAGGCAATCCACCGTCGTTGATCAACCTGCCGAACGGCTGTGTGTTCAGTCCGCGCTGCGTCTACCGTGATCGGGTTGGCGCTGCATGTGTAACCGAGCGGCCCGATCTCGTACCCGTGTCGAATACCCACCGCGTCCGCTGCCATATTCCGTCCGAGCAGAGCCAGTCGATCTGGATCGGCGAAGTCCAGCCACGGTTGTGATTGTGATACTGACCCGGGTCCGAGCAGACCGCGCACCACGAGCAACCGCGCACCCTCAGGAGGAGTTGTGACAGTGACAGCAATGGCTGAATCCGGTGTTGCGCTGCGGCCCGACGCACTCTTGCAGGTGAACAATCTGCGCAAGCACTTCCCGATCACTCAGGGCATCGTCTTTCAGCGCCAGGTAGGTGCGGTGAAGGCTGTAGACGGTATAACCTTCGACGTTGCACCAGGTGAGACCCTCGGGCTCGTGGGTGAGTCCGGGTGTGGCAAGTCGACGGCTGGACGCACGATCGCGAAGCTCTTGGAGCCGACGTCGGGAACAATCACCTTCGATGGTGCAGACATCACTGACTTTTCAATCTCTGAGATGAGGGACCTGCGGTCAGAACTCCAGATCATCTTCCAGGATCCGTTCTCGTCACTGAACCCGCGTCACACGGTGGGCACCATTGTTGGTGCCCCCTACCGCGTGCAGGGGGGTATGTCCGACAAGGACATCAAGACCCGAGTACAGGGTCTCCTCGAACGTGTGGGCCTCAACCCCGAGCACTACAACCGGTATCCACATGAGTTCAGTGGTGGTCAGCGTCAGCGCATTGGAGTCGCGCGAGCGATCGCACTTCAGCCAAAGCTCATCATCTGCGATGAGCCGGTATCCGCGCTGGACGTATCGATCCAGGCGCAGGTCGTCAACCTTCTTGAGGACCTGCAGTCAGAGTTTGGGATCGCCTACATCTTCGTCGCCCATGATTTGTCGGTGGTCCGTCACATTTCCGATCGCGTTGCGGTGATGTACCTCGGTCAGATCATGGAGCTCGCTGATCGCGACACCCTCTACTCCCAGCCGCGTCACCCATACACGCACTCGCTGCTGTCAGCGGTTCCGCTGCCCGATCCAGACAGTGGAGCTCGACGTGAGCGAATTCTGCTCACCGGTGATCTGCCGAGCCCCATTAACCCGCCGTCCGGGTGTGTGTTCCACACGCGTTGCTGGAAGGCGCAGGAGCAGTGCAAGGTCGAGGTGCCGCTCATCCGCGAACTTTCACCGGGTCATCAGATCGCGTGCCATTTCCCAGAAGATCGGCCGGTATTTGGACAGGGTGGTCCCACCATCCACGGGGCGGCACCTACGGAGGCCGAGTTGACCGAGCAGGAGCGTGATCGCGCCCTACTCGATCCGGGTGACTCGACAGGAGCTGCGATCGGCCATGAGGCCGAACTCGGTTGGCAGAAGCGTCAGGACTAACCGATCACGGGTTCAGCGCATTGCGCAGAAAGTCCAACTCGAGCAGGAGTTTGTTTTCGGCCACTTCCTCCTGTGGCGTCATATGAGTGACGCCACTGAGCGGAAGCACCGAGTGCGGCTTGCCCGCCACCGTGAGGGCACCTGAAAGTGCCAAGGTGTGAGCAACCACGACGTTGTCGTCGGTCAGGCCATGGATGAACATCAGAGGCCGAGTCAGTTCACCTGCGAGATGGCTCAGAGAGCAGTAGTCGTAGGGTGCGGGATCCTCAGTTGGATTTCCGAGGTATCGCTCCGTGTACGCGGTGTCGTACAGACGCCATTCCGTCACAGGAGCCCCAGCAACTGCGGCGTGGAAGACGTCCGGCCGCCGTAGCACCGCCAGCGCACTGAGGTAGCCGCCGAAGGACCAGCCGCGAATGCCGACGCGGGTGGTGTCGACGTCATCGGGCCAACGTGCGGCGACAGCTTCGACCGCACTTACCTGATCCTCAAGAACCTTGGTGGACAGATCCCGGTAGATCTCGCGATCCCAGGCAGGTCCGCGGCCGGGGGTTCCGCGACCGTCCGCGATCACGACAACGAAGCCCTGATCGGCAAGCCACTGCTCTTCTCCGTAGCTAGCACCAGCGGCAACGACCACACCAAAGTGTGGGCCACCGTAAGGACTCATGAGGATGGGGAGTTTGGCAGAACCGGGTACGTGACCGGTGGGGAAGAGAACTGCGGTGAGCACCTTGTTCGGACCAGATTCAATGATCTCTACCTTGGGTGTGAATCCGGGCCGCTCAGCATGTGACGTAACGGGCAGTGAGACCTCACCGCGTTCTATGCGATAACTCACCTTGGTGGTCGCGAACTGCCGCTCACTGATGACGGTTGTGCCTGAGGCAGATCGCCCGATGATCCAGCCCGTTGACGGGCCGATGGGGGTGGTGCTGCCGTCAAGTCCAATGCGTACCAGCGTGGTCGACATGGGATCGGGTGCACTGCTCACCACGATTCCGGATTCATCCACGCTCACCACATCGCGGATCTGCAAACCTGCTGGGCTGAGCCACCCATCCCCGGCATGGAGCCGGTAGGTATCTGACTCTCGATCCGCCCGCAGGGTGAGCAGGCGGCCATCGGGGAGCCAGGTGGTTGCTCCCGGGGCGGCATCGATCCACTGCGGATCATGCCACTGGGTTTCAAGTCGAGTTTCACCGGTTGCTCGGTTGATGCTCAGCACCTGCATGTGGGTCTGATCTCTCGTCGACACCAGGATCAGTGGATCGTGACCCTCCGTCCAGGCCACATCCACGAGGTATTCGAATCCGATGTTGTCCCACTGCACCTGTGTGAGTGAGCCATCCAGTGAGGCGAGCACCAGGGATACGGTCGCATTCGTCGTGCCGGCGCTCGGGTAGCGCACGACGTTGGGCTGCTGCTCAGGCGAGACGGGGTTGGCAATCCACCACTGCTGAACTGCACTCTCGTCCACCCTCTCCACGAGCAGCTGGGTTGAGTCTGGTGACCACCAGAATCCCCGGCTCCGCTCGAGCTCCTCGGCCGCGGCAAAGTCCACGAGTCCCGCGAACTCGTTGTCGTTGCGGCCGGTAACCAGCGCGCGATCATCGGACCCGTCTGAACCCACCACTCGCAGAGCCCCCTGTGCGGCGTAGCCGATATGTGCGCCGTCAGGTGACATACGCGGATCAATCACTGGGCCTAAGGCATTGATCTCACGGACAGGGCCGCCATTGTTCAGATCTATGACGTACAGCCCTCCCGAGAGGGTGAACGTACCGATTGAGAACTCATCATCAACGGAGTAGCCGACGATGCCGGCATTGCCCTCACGCATCCGCTCGCGGCGGGCCCGTTCTTCAACGGACAACTCCTCCTCACCCTCGTGCAGTGCGGTGGGATCTGCGATAAGCGTCTCCTGCCCGGAGTTGACGTCCGTACACCACAGGCGACCTACAGCATCTGTTCCGGAGTTCGACCGTACGTAGAGCACCCGGGAACCATCACCGGAGATGCTGAACAGTCGAGGTGCTCCTGCAGTGAATCTCCTGGTGCGCGCCGAATGACGCGGGAAGGATTCGCTACTTGCCGGGGTCGTGGATTCAGGGTTCATGGTGTGAGTCTGTCAGACACATTAGGCTCTGTACGTGACTACTCCCGATCGCCGCCTGCTCCTCGTCCACGCCCATCCTGATGATGAGACCATCGGATCCGGTGCCACCATGGCCAAGTACGTTGCGGAGGGTGCGGCCGTCACTCTCGTCACCTGCACACTCGGCGAGGAGGGCGAGATCATCGGTGACGAACATGCCCATCGGGCCGCACATCTTGAGGACTCGCTCGGTGAGCATCGGGAGATCGAGCTTGCCAATGCGATGGCGCGTCTGGGAGTGACCGACCACCGACTTCTCGGTGGTGCAGGCCGGTATCGCGATTCGGGAATGATCGGCACCCCGGACAATGACGACCCCACCTGCTTCTGGCGTGCAGACCTGCTGACCGCTGCTATCGATCTGGTATCGGTGATCCGCGAGACGCGCCCTCAGGTACTTGTCACCTATGACGATTTCGGCGGTTACGGTCACCCCGATCACATCCAGGCCCATCGAGTCGCCCATTACGCTGTCACCCTGGCCGCCTCGAGCACCTTCCGACCCGATCTGGGTGAAGGCTGGGATGTGCCGAAGATCTACTGGATCGCCTTCCCCAAGTCGGTGATGAGGGCTGGAATCGAGGCAATGAAGGCTGCTGGTGAGAGTGAGGGCTTCGCCGCAATGGATCCGGACGATCTGCCGTTCGCCTGTGCCGATGAACTGGTGACGACCGCGATCTACGCCGAGGACTTCGTCGACAACAAACTGGCGGCAATGCGTGAGCACGCCACCCAGATCAGCGTGGAGGACGGCTTCTTTGCCCTGTCCAACAATCTGGGGTCCCGTGCCCTCGGGGTCGAGTACTACCGCCTTGTTCGAGGTGCCGCCACCGGCGACCGGGATGAACAGGGTCGTGAGACCGATCTGTTTGCGGGCGTAATCTGACCCTCGGTCAGCTGCAGCAGCAGATTATGGGGCTCAATGAGCGCCTGACAGCCGCGTCCACTGCAGCGCTCCTGAGGTTCTGCGCAGCCTCAATTCAGTACGCCGGCGGGGTGATCTAGGCCTACGTGAGCACATTTCCATTGACTTTTCCCGCAGGATGGTGCGAGTCGGGGGTTGGCTCCTCGGTGCACATCTCAGGGGGCTTCATGTGGCGATCATCGGACCGGGCGACTCAGGTATCACTGAGTGCACCCGCAGATACTGCTGCTCCGGTGGCGGGGTCTCTGCTCACCCGCGCAGGTGACTCCCAACTCGACGCCAATCAGGCTGACGTCGGACAGTCCCGTGAGCGCTCACGTCGTCGCCGCCTTGCCGCCCTGAGCGGGCTTCTCCTGATACCTGCCAGTTACCTGTGGGCACGGCTGCTCTCTGGCAACCCCTTTGACATCTTCAACATCACCTGGCCGCAGATCGACGTCATGATCTTGATGCCAGTGCTGTTCTTCGTCTCGCTCATCGCCGTCCTGCTGGGTACCACGATGGGGGCAGGGCGATCACCGCATGTCACCTACCGTCCCGAGCAGATCGACGTCACGCTCGACTCCGTTAAGGGGATCGACGGAGTCAAGGACGATGTCGTGCGCTCCCTCAACCTTTTCCTCGCGCACAAGGCATTTGCCAACGAGATGGGTGGCACCCCCCGCCGAGGCCTGCTCTTCGAAGGGGCTCCCGGAACGGGTAAGACCCATCTGGCCAAGGCCATGGCCCGTGAGGCAGGGGTTCCGTTCCTGTTCGTATCCGCCACCTCCTTTCAGTCCATGTACTACGGAGCGACCGCCCGCAAGATCCGGTCGTACTTCAAGGCACTTCGCAAGGCCGCCCGTCAGGAAGGTGGTGCCATCGGGTTCATCGAGGAGATCGATGCGATCGCGATGGCTCGTGGTGGATTGAGCATGTCGGCTCTGCCGTCCAATGCCATGACTTCACAACTGATGTGCTGTGGTGGCCTGACGGGACTTCCCGCGAACTACGCCCAGCCAGCCGCCGGTGCTGTCGGGGGCCTGCAGCGCAACCAATCCTCGATGACGAGCGAAGGTGTTGGCGGTGTTGTCAATGAACTGCTGATCCAGCTGCAGTCATTTGATGAGCCGACCGGGCTTCAGAAGCTGCGGATGAGTGCGATCGACAAGGTGAACCTGTTCCTGCCGGCGGATCACCAGATCCCGCGGCCGGTACCACCGACAACGAACGTCCTCGTGATCGCAGCGACGAACCGCGCCGACAATCTGGATCCCGCGCTGCTGCGTCCGGGACGCTTCGATCGCAGGCTCACTTTCGAACCGCCGACTCGTGCGGGTCGTCGCGAGCTCATCGACTTCTTTCTCGAGCGCAAGGCCCATCATCTCGATCTCGATGATGAGGATGCACGTGATGGTCTCGCCGCCATCACCCAGGGCTACACCCCGGTCATGATCGAGCATCTGTTCGACGAGGGTCTGGTCAATGCCGTGCGTCGTGGTGATACCGCTATGACCCGTCAGGATGTCGAGCGCGCTCGCCTGGTGGAGGAAGTCGGTATGGGCCAGCCCGTTGCGTATACCGCCCATGAGCAGAGGCTCATCGCCACGCATGAGGCGGGCCATGCAGTAACCGCCTGGCTCGTCGCGCCCGAGCGTCGACTCGAGGTGCTGACGATCGTGAAGCGTCGAGATGCACTGGGAATGCTGGCCCATGGCGACGCAGCAGATGTGTTCACGAGGTCGAAGTCTGAGATGCTCGCGTTGATCCAGATCGCCATGGGTGGACAGGCCGCCGAGGAGCTCTTCTTCGGTGATATCTCCACCGGACCTGCTGGCGATCTTCTTTACGCGACTAATGTGGCCGCGCAGATGGTGGGTGCTGCGGGGATGACCGACACCCTGATCTCCTTCTCGGCAATTCAGGGCAGTGCGCTCTCCGACACCAACATCGTCGGGCGGGTTCTCGCCGATGCGGATGGACGTGAGCGGGTCGAGAAGATTCTTCAGGAGCAGAAGCTCCATACCAGGGCCCTGCTTGATCAGAACCGTCACCTCGTCATGGCTCTGCGGGATGCACTGATGGAGCGGCATGAGTTGATCGGCCGCGAGATCACCGATGTGCTGCAAGAGGCCGGTGCGCGGGTGACCGAGGTTGATCTCCGTGACGAACCATCGGTCCGAGATGGGCTGAGCACGCCGTAGTCTTGGCACATGGCCAAGCAGGATGGGCAGGTCTCCAGCGGGATCGCGGTGCTCGTGGGTGGTGCGCTCATCGGGCTGTTCGGCGCTCCCGCCGCTTCGCTGCGCACGACCATCCACGGGGTGACGATTCCCTGGGGCGTCATTCTGGTCGTGATCACCCTCGGCGTGTGCGTACGCGGAGCGAGCTACTGGATGCGTTCGAAGGTGGCGGGTGCGCTCGTGACCATCGGCTGGATTCTGGTGACGCTTGCGTACACAGCCCTGTCTCCCGGTGGGGACGTAATCCTGCCGGACATCACCCGCACCTACGGCTACCTCGTGGGCGGATTCGTGGTGTGTCTGCTCGCCACCTGGCTGCCATTCGTGACGGATACCCCAACGCGGGGAACTCTGGTGAGTGTCGATGACGTTGTCACAGGTGAGGGGCACGTAGGCTGATCCGCAGGATCGGCGTGTGTGCCGATAGTCGTTGTCCCACTAGATATCAGGATTCATTGCTGTGATGTCAACACCGGAGAAGGGCAACTCCAACGACGCCGGGGGAGGACGTGCGGGCGTCATCTTCGCCGGAATCGTCGTTGTTCTGGCGTTTGTCTACGGAGTCCTGATCCTCGCGAGTGGTAGTGGCGTGCCTCGCAATGCCTCGGTGCTCGGTGTCGATGTGGGTGGACAGTCTCAAGAGCAGGCTGTTGCCACTCTCGAGAAGGCGCTCGGACCCGCATCCCGTGAGCCGATCGAGGCAACCGCAGCCGGTAAGCACCTCAGCATCTCGCCCGCTCAGGCCGGACTCTCGTTTGATGCCGCTGCCACCGTCGCTCCATATGCTGGGCGGACGTGGAATCCACTCACTTTGATTGGCCAGTTCACCGGCGGGGTATCCATCCCACCGGTAATAAACGTCGATCAGACCAAGATGACCTCGACCATCAAGGGCATCGCCGGGGATTCGGACACCCCAGCCCGTGAGCCAAGAATCATCTTCAAGGGGATGACGCCATCGGTGGTGGCCGGCAAGGATGGAACTGTTCTCGACCAGAAGGCAGCCAGCCAATCGTTGCAGAGTGCATATCTGCACACGCAGGATCCCGTGACGCTCCCCTTCGTCACCCAACGGCCGACCGTTTCCGATGACTCTGCCCACGCCACCTTGGCCGATGCAACCACTGCTGTGTCAGGGCCTGTTTCCGTGACGGCCTCGGGTATCACCGCGTCGATTCCTGAGTCGGCCATCGCAGCTGCCCTCACGTACGCGGCGAAGGACACGAAACTCGTCCCAACCCTCGATGGCGATGTTCTGCGGGCAGCGATTGCCCCAGCGTTCTCCTCGATCGAGAAGCCGGGCCGGGATGCCACCTTTGATGTCTCATCAGGAACTCCGGTTGTGGTACCCGCGAAGGTGGGGCGAGGGGTGAACGCCCAGGATCTGGCTGCTGATGTAGCCAAGGTGCTCGGACTGACGGACGTGGCGTCCCGTCACATTGACGCGCGGATCGGGACTATCGAGCCGATGGTGACTACTGAAGAAGCCAAGTCTCTGGGTGTGACCGAGCAGATGTCGACCTTCACCCAGCACTTCCCGTACGCCGCTTATCGAGTCCAGAACATCGGACAGGCTGCCAAGTACATCAACGGCACTCTGCTGAAGCCCGGTGAGGTGTTCTCCCTCAACAACACCATTCATGAGCGTACGGTGGCCAACGGATACACCTTGGGGTATGTCATCGGTCCTGGTGGTGTGTTCAAAGAAGACCTCGGTGGCGGTGTTTCCACCTCTGCCACGGCAACCTGGACCGCTGCTTTCTACGCCGGGTTGGCACGCGTTCACGTTCAGGCCCACTCGATCTGGATTCCTCGCTACCGAGCGGGCCTCGAGGCAACCGTAGCCTGGGGCGAGTTCGACATGTCGTTCAAGAACGACACTCCACATGCAGTCTTCATTACTGCGGGAATCACGGATCAGTCGATCACTGTGTCAATGTGGGGTACGAAGGTCTACAGCAAAATCGAAGCGGTCTCCGGCCCTCGCTATGACGTGTCGCCGTACACGACGCTTTATGACACGTCGTCCACCTGTCATCCACAGGGTGGGCAGGAAGGCTTCTCCATCGACGTCTACCGCGTCTTCTACAAGGCTGGCAAGGAGGATCACCGCGAGAAGATCACCACGCACTACAACCCGAGCCCGGTGGTGAACTGCTTCGCAGATCCGAGCAAGCCCAAGCCGACGCCGTCCGGTGGTGGAACACCGTCGGGTGGTCCGAAGCCTTCACCTTCGAGCTCACCGTCATCCAAGCCATCACCGCAGCCCACGCCCAAGCCGTCGGCGACCAAGTCCTAGGTGAACGGACGGTCCTAGTTCAGGCGTGACCGCACGTGCTGTGCGGTTCGGCGAGCATTCTCGGCCTCGAGGGGCATCGCGGCTGAAACCAGTTCGGCATACTCCTCCAGAACTTGGCTGGCCTCGCTATAGCGCCCAACTCCGATCAGGGCCTCGCCATACTCGCGCGTGAGACCGAGATTCCGTCTGGGCAGCAGGAGCGCCAGCTCGATGGACCACAACCGCTGGCGCGCCCGTTCGGGCGTCCTGGCCCAAGTCGTGATGTTGCCCAGAACTCGGGCAAGGGTATCGACGGGGCTGTGTGGTTCGAGGTGTTCTGGACGAAGGGTGCGTCCTGTGGCCGATACCAGTTCGCGAGCCTTGTCATAGGGCAGTAGGGCTCCATGAGCCCAGGGGTCTACGAGCACGCGGCTGCCAGTCGGATCGCCGATGCCCACGACGAAGTGGCCGGGAAGGCCGACTCCATGTGCTGGTATTCCAACGCGACGGGCAACCTCCGTCCAGACGGCTGACAGCAGGATTGGAAGGCCACGTCCGCGTGACAGGACATCCGGGAGCAGGCTCGAGTCGAGTCGGTCGTAGTCGGCGGTTAATCCGTGAAATCCACTGAGAACCTGTCGCAGTCGCACATCTGGACGACCATCAGCGGGAACCTGATCAGCAAGTGCGTCGAGGCGTGAGGTCTCCCGGTCAAGGAACTCGGCCAGCCCTGGAGGGTCCTGCTGAGCCTCGATGGCCACGCACAGAAGCGCCACATCAAGGTGGATGGTCTCGAGATCGGTCTTCTGAATCTCAGCGACGAACCGTTCCCGGCTCTCCGACGTCACCTTGTGGCATCCCCGTCTTGACGGGTTGCAGCGACGCGAGGTTGTCTGGGCGGGATCACCTTGGCCGCCACGACGTCTCGTTCGCTCACTCGCACGAGTTCTCCGGACTCCTTCTCCACAACCAGCTGTGCGTCGCGCCAGATCCGCAGGTATCCCAGCACATCCGTCAGCTGACCGTCATCGATCCGGTAGCGGACGGTCACCCGCTTTCCCACGTCCGCAGGTGTGATTCGGGTGACCAGCAGCGCAGCGGGGCGAGCACCCCCTCCTGCCTGCGGCTCGCCGTCCTGTCCCATGGAGCGGACCCCTCATTCGCACAAAATCGGTGTGGACGCGATACTAAGGTTGCTGAGGTTGAACCGCCAAGGCATTAACGTTTGTACCAAGGAGTTCGGGTCCACTGGCGCCCGGCCAGCGGATATCAGAATAGGATCGGGAAGGATCCGTACGTGACTTACGTCATCTCTCAACCGTGCGTTGATCTCAAGGACAAGGCCTGTGTCGAGGAATGCCCCGTCGACTGCATCTACGAGGGCGAGCGGATGCTCTACATCCACCCCGATGAGTGTGTTGACTGCGGAGCATGTGAGCCCGTGTGCCCTGTCGAGGCGATTTTTTATGAAGACGATGTTCCCGAGCAGTTCAAGGACTACACAGCGGCCAATGCCGAGTTCTTCGATGAGCTCGGATCGCCCGGTGGTGCGTCGAAGCTGGGTCTGATTGCGCGCGATGCTGCCATTGTCAGTGCGCTGGCCAAGCAGTCGCACGAAGGTCACTGAAAGATCGTTGATGACGCGTCGTCGCCGCAGGGCGGCGGCGCGTCATTTCATTGGTGGGTCGGGTGGTCATCCGTCCCCTATCACCGCTGAAGGGAGTCGCAGTGAGCTTTCTGGCTGACCGGCTTCCGGATTTTCCATGGGATCGGCTCGCCCCGTTTGGGGATCTGGCGCGCCAGCATCCCGAGGGGATAGTCGATCTCTCGGTTGGCACGCCCGTTGATCCCGTGCCCGATGTCGTTCAGCATGCGCTTGCGCAGGCGACAAACACCCCCGGCTACCCGCTCACGTCCGGTACGACCGCATTGCGTGAAGCCATGGTGATGTGGGCCGCCAGGGTTCTGGGCACTGAACTCCCGCTCACCGGAGTCATGCCCACCATCGGATCCAAGGAGCTCGTAGCTCTGCTGCCAACTCTGCTCGGGCTGGGTGAGGCCGATGTGATCGCAATCCCTGAGGTTGCCTACCCCACCTACGACGTGGGCGCACGGGTCAGTCGAAGCAGAATCGTTCGCGCCGATCACATCACTGCATGGAAGGACGATCGCCCTGCCCTGATCTGGTTGAACTCTCCGTCCAACCCAACGGGGCGTGTGCTGGATGTGGAACACATGCGGGCCATTGTCGAATGGGCACGCGCCAACAACTCGATTGTTGTGAGCGATGAGTGCTACCTGTCCCTTGGCTGGACGAAGACTCCGACGAGCATCCTCGACCCACAGGTCTGCGGCACCTCGCACGAGCGAGTGCTGGCAGTGCATTCACTGAGCAAGCGAAGCAACCTGGCCGGGTATCGAGTGGGCATGCTGATGGGGGACCCGGCACTCGTAGCCCCGGTCCTCGAGGCGCGAAAACATCTCGGCCTGATCATGCCGGCACCAGTGCAATCGGCTGCCATCACCGCATTGGGCGATGACGAACACGTCGTCGAGCAGAAGGAGCGATATCGACGTCGCCGTGAGGCGTTGATGCCCGCGCTCACCCATGCAGGGTTCCGTATTGAGCTGTCGGATGCGGGTCTGTACCTGTGGTCAACCAGAGATGAGTCCTGCTGGGATTCGGTGCGATGGCTTGCCGAACGAGGCATTCTGGTGGCGCCAGGAGAGTTCTACGGAGCGGCTGGTGGTCAGCATGTTCGCGTAGCGCTCACGGCAACAGATGAGCGAATCGACGCTGCTGTGACGCGATTGAACCAGTGACTCGACCGGACGTGACCCGGTAGCCGGACGTTGATGAGGCCCACATCACGTCCATTCGGCTCTCGTCCGGCAGACTCCTGCCCCATCCGGCAGGTACCGTGCTTATGGTTCATCAGCGCGTCCACGGAGGTAAGCGATGTCAGACATCGCCCTGTCATTCAACGGTCAGCAGGTGCCGTTCTCTCTGGTTACCGCCACCGACGGGAATGACGGAATCAACATTGCACCACTGCTCAAAGAGACTGGTGCCGTCACCCTCGACAGCGGATTCACCAACACGGCGTCCTGCACCTCTGCCATCACCTTCATCGACGGCGATGCGGGAATTCTGCGCTACCGGGGCTATCCAATCGAGCAGTTGGCCGAGAAATCCACGTTCCTGGAGACCTCCTACCTGCTCATCTACGGTGAGCTGCCGACGACGGAGCAGTTGGCAGTCTTCGAGCACCAGATCAAGATGCACACAATGCTGCACGAGGACCTTCGCCGGTTCTTCGACGGATTCCCTCGTGATGCTCACCCGATGCCCGTGCTCTCGTCTGCGGTCAGCGCCCTGTCCACCTTCTACCAGGACTCACTCGACCCATTCGATACCGAGCAGGTCCACATCTCCACAATCCGCCTTCTCGCCAAGATGCCGACGATCGCTGCGTACGCCTACAAGAAGTCCATTGGTCAGCCATTCCTCTACCCGGACAACTCGCTGACCAACAACGAGAACTTCCTGCGCATGACCTTCGGCGTTCCGGCCGAGGAGTACGTCAGCAACCCGGTTCTTGTGCGGGCCCTGGATCTGCTGCTCATCCTGCATGCCGATCACGAGCAGAATTGCTCGACGTCAACAGTGCGCCTAGTTGGATCTTCACATGCCAACCTCTTTGCCTCGGTCTCGGCCGGTATCAACGCTCTGTTCGGTCCGCTACATGGCGGCGCAAATCAGGCGGTACTGGAGATGCTTGAGGGAATCCATCGGTCCGGCGGGGGAGTCAACACCTTCATCCGACAGGTGAAGAATCGCGAGGATGGCGTCAAGCTCATGGGCTTCGGTCATCGGGTGTACAAGAACTACGACCCCAGGGCTGCCATCGTGAAGAAGGCTGCCCATGAGGTCTTCGAGTCACTGGGGGTGAGTGATCCGCTCCTGGACATTGCACTTCGACTTGAGCAGGCCGCCCTATCCGATGAGTACTTCATCGAGCGGCGCCTGTACCCGAATGTCGACTTCTACACCGGACTCATCTACAAGGCCATGGGCTTCCCCACCAGGATGTTCACGGTCCTGTTTGCGCTGGGACGTCTGCCGGGCTGGATTGCACAGTGGCACGAGATGATCTCCGATCCCGACACCAAGATTGGCCGGCCGCGGCAGGTGTACACCGGCGCGACCAAGCGAGACTACGTTTCCCTCGGCGATCGCTGACCGCCGAATGGACTAGCCAGTTTGGCTGGCGTGGGCTCAGTCGTTGTGGTGTAGGTGGGTGTTGAGGCCGCCCCAGGTTCCTGTGCGCTGGCGGGCCTCCAGGGCGCCGGTCATCGAGTTGCGCCAGAACTGAAGTCCCGTGGCCCCCGACAGCTCGCGTCCCTTGGCGACCGTTCCATCGGGCAGGGCCACCTTGGATCCAGCGGTGATGTAGCAGCCGGCCTCGATGACGCAGTCATCACCGAGGGAGATGCCGACCCCGGCGTTCGCACCGATCAGGCATCGCTCACCGATGGTGACCACCTGCGTCCCACCACCGGACAGAGTTCCCATGATTGACGCGCCACCGCCGATATCCGAGCCATTGCCGACGATGACGCCTGCGGAGATACGTCCCTCAACCATGGATGCACCAAGTGTTCCGGCATTGAAGTTGACGAACCCCTCGTGCATGACCGTGGTGCCACTGGCCAGATGTGCTCCAAGTCGTACGCGGTCGGCATCTGCGACTCGAATGCCCGTCGGTGCAACGTAGTCGAGCATGCGTGGGAACTTGTCGATGCCATGGACGCTCACGTGGTGACCGCGGACGCGAGCAACCACCTGCACATCAGTGAGCCTGTCGATCGGAATGGGGCCCAGGGATGTCCACGCGACGTTCGTCAGCAGACCGAAGACCCCGTCCATGGAGATGCTGCGCGGCGTGACCAGACGATGGGAGAGCAGGTGAAGTCGAAGCCAGGCATCTGCGGCATCCACCGGTGCCGCGGACAGGTCCGCGATGGTGGTCTTGATGACACGCGTGCTCACCGCACGTAGCTCATCGGTGCGTGCGGCCGTCGTCTCGCTGAGGCCGGTCACCTCTGGGGGTTCGTGGCCGAGAGCCGGCGAAGGGAACCACACGTCAAGCAGATTTCCCGTGTCGGCGTATGTCGCAAGGCCGATTCCGCTTGCCGCGCCAGCAGTCATACTCATGGGGATAACCTATCGAGCCGCGGTCAGATCGGCCCCATGTGGTCGGTTGCGGACCGTCGCATGCGCGGAACGGATAACGTGGACCCGTGCCTGAAAAACTGGATCTCTCCGTCGATGTCTCTGACCTGCTATGCACGCTGATCGATATTCCCTCGGAGTCGCGGTCTGAGGGCGCGATCGCTGATGCAGTCGAAGCAGCCCTCGGCAGCGTGTCCCACCTGGACGTTGTCCGAGATGGCCACACGATCGTTGCGCGTACGAATCTTGGCCGGGCCCATCGGGTCGTCATCGGTGGTCACCTGGACACCGTGCCCGCCAATCAAAACATGCCATCGCGTCGCACCACTGTTGACGGTGAGGATCGGATCTACGGGCTCGGTGCCTGCGATATGAAGGGTGGGGTGGCGGTCTCGCTGCATCTGGCCCACCTCATCGCTGAACCGGTTCGTGATGTCACGTGGATCTACTACGAGGCCGAGGAGATTGACTCGGAGTTCAACGGGCTTCGACGGCTGGCTGATGAGCGACCAGAGCTGATCGCCGGGGACTTTGCAGTTCTCATGGAACCGTCCAATGCGGTTGTCGAGGCAGGGTGTCAGGGAACGATGAGGGTTGAGGTGAGCACCACGGGCGTGCGGTCCCACTCGGCCCGCTCCTGGATGGGTGACAATGCCATTCACAAGGCAGATGAAATCCTCCGTCGCCTTGCTGCGTACGAACCGCGACAGGTTGAGATCGATGGGCTCATGTATCGCGAGGGCCTGAACGCGGTAGGTATTCGGGGTGGTGTTGCAGGCAATGTGATTCCTGACGAGTGTGTGGTTTCGGTCAACTATCGCTTTGCTCCGAACCGCTCTGCCGTTGAGGGTGAGCAGCACCTGCGCGAAGTGTTCGAGGGGTTTGACCTCGTCGTTGTGGATGCGATCGACGGAGCCATGCCGGGCCTTGGCCACCCTGCTGCGGCTGCATTTGTGGCAGCGGTGGGGGGTGAGCCACATCCGAAGTTTGGCTGGACCGATGTTGCCCGGTTCACGTCACTGGGAGTACCGGCCGTCAACTTCGGCCCGGGAAACCCGTCACTGGCTCATCATCGAGACGAGTACGCACCGGTGCGCGATCTGTACACCGTTCGCGATGCCCTGCACCACTGGCTAACCACCGAGCACGTGGGTACCGTATAAAGATGTTGGCTGTCACCGTTGCCGTGATGCTGATCGCCGTTGCGATCGGGATCCGGGCTACCCGCTCCGCCAACGGTGGGGCCGTGGGCTGCTGTGCTCCGAGTGATCCTCGATTGGACGCACGAATGCGCTCTGCCTACGACGCTGATGTGCCGTCCACCTCAGCGGTTGACTGAGGGTATGCGTCCACACATGAACTTTTGGGGTTTTTCTGGACTGCCACGCACTGCCTTGGGTTGACCGGCTAGCGTCGGACTGTGACAACATCCCCTGAGACCGGCGGTCCGGTGACAAAGCGCGTCAAGGGTCCGGTGACCCTGCGCCGCGAGCAGATCGAACACACCACAACTGATCAGCGCCTTTTGGACGAGCGCGGACCAAGTGACTGGGTGCATACGGACCCGTGGCGGGTTCTTCGAATCCAGGCCGAGTTCGTTGAGGGCTTCGGCGCACTGGCCGATCTCGGACGGGCCGTGTGTGTCTTCGGTTCTGCGCGAACGCCGCAGAGTGATCCCGAGTACGCACGTGCCCGTGAACTCGGGGCCGCGCTGGCCAAAGGTGGCTATGCGACGATCACCGGTGGCGGCCCGGGCATCATGGAGGCGGCCAATCGCGGTGCCTTCGAGTCGGGAGGGGTCTCGGTAGGCCTGGGAATCGAGCTGCCACATGAGCAGGGGCTGAACGAGTATCTCGATATCGCGATCGACTTCCGCTATTTCTTCGCTCGCAAAACCATGTTCGTGAAGTACGCGCAGGCCTTCGTTGTCTTCCCCGGTGGGTTCGGCACCCTCGATGAGTTATTTGAGTCGCTGACGCTGGTTCAGACCGGCAAGATCACCTGGTTCCCCGTGATTCTTGTGGGTGTCGACTACTGGTCGGGACTGATGGATTGGCTCAAGGCACGCGTTGCGGAGTCAGGCAAGATCTCCCCGGATGATCTGGATCTGATTCACCTGACCGATGAGGTTGACGAGATCATCTCGATCATCGGTGAAGCCCATCGTGCCCGTGATGAGGGTCAGGATTGGCATGACTGGTATCCACCAAGGAAATCCTGATGCCGGCTGTTGCTGTGTTCTGTGCCTCCAGTGAGGCGATCGACGAGCGCTACAGCGTGCTGGCCGCCGAGGTCGGGTTTGCTCTGGCACATCGCGGCTGGTCACTCGTCAGTGGGGGTGGTGCGATCAGTTCCATGGGTGCCGTTGCGCGGGCTGCTCGTGCCGGTGGGGCACACACGATCGGAGTCATTCCGCAGGCGCTCGTCGATATGGAGGTCGCTGATCACGGCTCGGATGAGTTGATCGTGACTGCTGACATGCGTGAGCGAAAGGGTGAGATGGATCGACGGGCGGACGCCTTTCTGGCCCTGCCGGGAGGTATCGGCACCCTGGAGGAACTCCTGGAGGTCTGGGCAGCACGTTCCCTGCAGATGCACAGCAAGCCCATCGTCATCCTCGATCCCTGGGGTGACTACCAGGGATTGCGCGAACTCTTCTCGACGCTCTCAGGCGGAGGGTTCCTCCGCCCGGATGTTCAGGCCATCGCGATCTGGACCAGATCGGCGGACGAGGCCATGCTCGCAATAGAGCAGGCGTGGGCACATGAGGAGCAGAGCACTGCCCAGCAGCCGACGGCAGCGGAGTTTCTCGAGGCCGAGCTGTAGGGACAGTCAGGCCAGCCCTCGGCGGGCGACCTTCGGTTCATGGGTGCCTCGGATCGCAGCCACCATGTCCAGTGTCTGCCGGGTGCTTGCCACATCATGAACCCGGTAGATGCGTGCGCCCAGCCAGGCTGAGACGGCCGTGGTGGCCAGAGTGCCTGTCAGTCTGTCGTCCGGTCCGGGAATGTCGAGTGCCTCGCCGACAAAGTCCTTGCGTGACAAAGACACCAACACCGGCCACCCGGTGTCCACCATCTCGCCGAGACGGCGGGTGGCCTCGAGTGAGTGACGGGTGTTCTTACCGAAATCATGTCCTGGATCAATGATGATCGATTCCCGTGGCACACCGAGTTCAACGGCACGTGCAGCCTCGTTGAGTGTTCGCGTCAGGATGTCCTGCATCACGTCCGGGTACTGCACTCGGTGTGGGCGTGTACGTGGAGTGGCGCCACCGGTGTGCGTGCACACGAGGCCAACCTTGAACTCGGCTGCCACCTCGGCAAGTTCAGGGTCATAGCCACCCCAGGCGTCATTCATGAGGTCGGCACCCTCAGCGCATACGACTCGGCCCACCTCGGCCCGCCAGGTGTCAACGCTAATCACGACGTCGTAGCGGGATCGAATCTCGGCCACCAGTGATGCAGTTCGCCTGATCTCCTCAGCCGCGTCCACTGCGGCACCGGGGCCGGCCTTCACTCCACCGATATCGATGATGCCGGCGCCGTTGTCCACAGCTCGGGCAACGGCATCCAACGCAGCCGGGTCGCTGAACGTCGCACCCTTGTCGTAGAAGGAATCGGGGGTGCGATTGACGATGGCCATGATGACCAGATCTGCTGGTTCGAAGCGCTGCTGACCCAGGACGAGCACTTCCTGTGGCCGAGACATGAACACCACCCTCCTGACATTGTGAGGGTCCAGCGTGGCATGCTCAGACTGTTGGTGCATAGGAACGTTCGGAGGTCAGAGTGCGATGACGTTCATCTTCATGTTGGCGGCCATCGTGGTGATCACGGTGATTGCTCTGCTTGCTGTCGGCAAGTTGGGCGAGCTGCCCGATGTCGAGCCCGATCGCGCTCCCTTGGCCCTGCCGGACGATCGCAGTCTCACCAATGCCGATGTGGACTCCGTACGGTTCAGCGTGGGTGCTCGCGGCTACCGCATGGACGAGGTCGATGAAGTGCTCGATCGACTTTCAGCAGAGGTATCCGAGCGGGATGCACGCATCTCCGAGCTCGAGGCCCAGCTTGGGGTTGTTGAGCGCGGGGCTCACCAAGCGGAGCCGAATGTCACGCACGAGTGAGTTCTCACCCGATCTGCTAGCCGGCTCCGATGGACGGGGTCGTTGCCCGTGGGCCTTGTCAACGGACGACTACGTCCGCTACCACGATGACGAGTGGGGACGGCCGGTCCACGGCGACCGGGAGATCTTCGAACGGCTCACCCTTGAGGGGTTTCAGTCCGGCTTGTCGTGGCTGACGATTCTGCGCAAGAGGCAGGCCTTTCGGGCTGCATTCGCTGACTTTGATCCGGTGGCTGTGGCCGGCTTCAACGCCCAGGACCGGGAACGACTCATGGGTGATGTCGGAATTGTCCGTAATCGTGCCAAGATCGACGCAACGATCACGAATGCGCAGGCAGTGGTGCGGTTGCTCGATGACTCCGGTTCGGGAGCGCTGGATGCTCTGATCTGGTCCTTTGCACCGAACGACCATCCGCGCCCGCATCTGCTGTCGCAGGTCCCAGCCCAGACCGCCGCCTCACAGGCTCTGGCCAAGGCTCTCAAACGGCACGGATTTGTCTTCGTCGGGCCCACCACGATGTATGCCGCGATGCAGGCCATGGGCCTGGTGAACGATCACCTCCGTGGCTGTTGTGCCACCTTGGACTGAATCCGAAATGCCTACTGTCAGGCCCTATCTGACCCTCCGATTCGGAGCATGGGGCTCCAGGGGGGATAATGGGGGAGAAGGTTTCGCCGCACGCTAGGCGTTCGAATGAAAAGGGGTATTCCATGGCCGCCATGAAGCCACGGACGGGTGATGGCCCGCTCGAGGTCACCAAGGAGGGACGCGGCATCGTCATGCGCGTTCCACTCGAGGGAGGTGGCCGACTCGTCGTCGAGCTGACCCCTGATGAGGCCCGTGAACTGGGTGTTCAGATCACGAACGTCTTCGCCTGAACGACTGCCTGTTTTCAGTTCGTCTGTACGACAACGTCAGGTCCTGACCAGATCACATCACCTGTCAGCTTGTGGGTCGCATCCGTGGGATGCGGCCCACAACTGCGTTCTGGCGTCGACTCTGAATCCTCTGGGAGTCCTGGTGATGCGGAATCTCTGATTGTGCTGGCCCACACGTCAGTGGGGGTCTAGCCTAGGCGCTGAAAGGAGTGGCCATGTCATCGTCTGAGGAAATCGCGGACAAGTTGGGCTCGGTTTCGATCTTCCGCGAGTTGAGCCCCAAGGTACGTAGGAACATCGCCGAAGCAGGGCGCGAGGTATCGCACACAGCGGGCACTGATGTGACCACTGACGGGGAGAGCGGCGTTGGGTTCCACCTGATCACAGCCGGTACAGCCGATGTACTTGTCAACGGGGAGTTCCGTCGCACCCTTGGCCCCGGTGACTACTTTGGTGAGATCTCAATGATCGACGGCAAGCCTCGGTCTGCCACGGTACGCGTGGGTGCCGATGGTATGCGCACCTTCTCGCTGACGTCGTGGGTATTCAAGCCGATGCTTCAGGACAATCCCACTATCGCGGTGTCAATGCTTCAGGCACTGTGCGAGCGGATTCGTTCACTCGAATCCTGATATCAGACAGACTCGCGCTACCGCCGGACAGCGACTAGCAGCCCATCGCCGACGGGCAGCAGTGATGAAATCCAGCGCTCGTCCTCACGAATGCCGTTGACTACCCCGCGGATGGCGATGGTGTCTGGATCGCGCTGGGCCGGGTCGGCGACCTTGTCGTGCCAGAGTGAGTTGTCGATGGCCATGATCCCGCCGGGACGCAGCAGGCGCGCTGCCTCTTCAACGTAGTCCGGGTACTCATCCTTGGCACCGTCGATATGCATGAGGTCATAGGCGCCATCAGCAAGGCGGGGGAGCACATCGCGGGCGCGCCCGGTGATCAGGCGAGTGCGACCCGGGGCGATGCCAGCAGCGCTGAACACCTCGCGCGCATGGCGCTGGTTCTCAGCCTCGATATCGACTGAGGTGAGCACTCCATCCGGTCGCATTCCGCGCAGCAGCCATACCCCGGAGACACCAGACCCGGTACCAACCTCAACCACACTCTTGGCCCCGATCGCGGCGGCCAGGAGTCGCAGTGCGGCCCCGCCCCCTGGCTCGATGGGGACACATCCGAGTTCCTCGGCTCTGGCTCGTGCATCCGCGAGCGTTGTGTCCTCGGCGATGTAGGTCTCGGAGAATTCCCATGATGCAGCCCTGGCGGCCGCTGCGCGTTCGTTGGCATCCACAGGTGCAGGTTATCCCGTGATTCGAGCATGGATCGGGAACCTGGGACAAATCCCAGTCGTTCTTGAGTTGGCGCTCATATCCGGTTCTCAGCATTTCTTCAGGTATGAGCGCGTTTGGTGGGTGACGGTGAAGGGGATTCATTCACTATCCGGGCAGTCCCGTCCGGATTTGTGGTGAGTCACTGAGCCGCACGAGGTGAAGGCATGATGAGCGAGAACTGCGAATTGGATACCAAGACGCCACCGGCGCCATGGGCCGCCCCATCCTGGGATGAGGTCGTGCGCGAGCATGGTGCGCGCGTGTATCGCCTTGCCTACCGACTCACGGGCAACCAGCACGATGCTGAGGACCTGACCCAAGAGGTGTTCGTCCGAGTCTTCCGTTCACTGTCCCAGTACACCCCCGGCACGTTCGAGGGCTGGTTGCACAGGATCACCACGAACCTGTTCTTGGACTCGGTACGTCGCAAGGCCAAGATCCGATTCCAGGAACTCCCCGAAGATGCCGGTGATCGACTGGCTGGCCGGGAGGCCAACCCGGTTGATGTCGTCATGGATCAGACCTACGAGGCCGATATTCAGGCTGCCCTCGATGCCCTTCCCGCCGACTTCCGCGTAGCCGTGGTCCTGTGCGATGTCGAGGGTCTGACCTACGAGGAGATTGCCGAGATGCTGGACGTCAAGCTCGGAACCGTGCGGTCACGGATCCACCGGGGACGTGCCCAGTTGCGCGAGTCGCTGGCCCACCGTGTTCCCGCGAGCGCTACTCGAGTCCCGGCCCGGGAGGCCACCGCATGAGTCGTCGATGTCTCAGGTACGAGATCCCCGATCTCGCCGATGGCCGTCTGGGGCCGATGGCCACGGAGCAGGCCCATGCCCATGTGGCGTGGTGTGCCAAGTGTCGCGCTGCAGTCATCGCTCAGCGTGAGGCATCAGCCCGACTTCGATCGATGCAGGATGCCACACCTCAGCCGGACTTCCTGCGCAGGCTTTCAGCAATCCCAGCCGAGGCAGCGGCGATGGTTCATCCGGCACTGCCTGTTCAGAACTCATCTTCGGTGGTCAGCCTTGCTGATCACGGTCGCTCGGGATCACATCGGTCCACGGCTGTAAAGACGGCGGGCGTTACGGTGATCTCGATCGCCGGACTGGTGGGCGTTGCGGCTCTCGTTGGAGTCTCCGAAAGTCAGGTGGCTGTCAGTGTTCCGTCCACTCAGCAGTCGATTGCGCCGATGTTCAGGACCTTGTCGGATGTGCAGCGCCCAGCCTTCCACCCGCCGTCACCTGCGTCGGTCACGTTCGTCAACATTGGATATCAGCCGCCTGCCCCACACCGCTCCCACCACTTGGTCCCCTGAGTATTTACCGTAGTCTGACGGTATGGGAGTGCTCGCGTGAAGAAGCTGCTGATTGGTCTTCTCGTTGCGGCTGTTGTGCTGATCGGCCTCGCCTTCGCTGGTGAGAAACTGGCAGCTGCCACGGTGGCCAACCGCGTCACAGATGCCGTCACTCGCGCAGTACCTGGAGTTGGGTCGGTTTCTACCACCGTTGACGGGGGACTGGTCGCCCCACAGCTGGCTCGCGGATCGCTCTCCCAGGTGCATGTCACGATGACCGGGGTCCCCCTTGACGGTGGGCTCGCCCTCGACGATGTCAAGATCGACCTTGTCGATGTGACCACGTCGTCACCGCGAACGGCCAAGACCATAACTGCGCAGGCCTTGTTGAGCACCACGCAGATCCAGAAGCTCCTTGGCGATGCCTGGAAGGTGACACCCCAGGGTGATGCTCTGCAGATCTCGACGTCTGGCGCACTTCCGATCACTGGAACTGTCCAGCCGGTCGTGCAGAGCGGCCAGCTCACGCTCAACCTCACCGATGTGACGGTGCTGGGGATCCACGTCGATCCAGCCAATATTCCGGCCGTGATCAAGGATCGGCTCAATGGCCTGACCGCCGGCTTCGGAAAACTCCCGCTCGGACTTCACCTGTCTGGTGTCACCGTTGTGCCCAGCGGTGTGAGCATCACCGCGGCCGGCACCAACGTCAATCTTGAGCAGGGCTAGCGCACTTGACGCATGAGGGAATGTGGATTCTCATCTTGTTCACATAAGCCATGAAGCGTACGCAAACCAATGGAGCACATCATGACTTCATATCCAGATGGAACCCCGGCTGCGGGCCACGGCTCGCAGCCAGATCAGCCACAGGGAGAAGCCATGTCTGATGAGAGCTACCGACCCGCGGGTCACCTCGCTGCCCCCGATCCGTCTGCACGGGTGGTTGGACCACCAGCTCCGGTAAGTTCACCTGTCAGCTCGCCCGTCAGCTACGAGCCGCCATTTGACGAGTCCACTCAGCAGGCTCCGACGGTGCCGCCGACCTCGCCCCCGTCAGCCTGGTATCCGGGCTACGAGTCGATGCCGGCCGAGGGTGCCTACCCGGGACGGATCGGTGTCGGTGAATCAACTCCAAGCCATCTCGCGCAGGATTCTGCTCCACAGCGCACCGGTGCTGGGAAGCTTGTAGCTCTGGCTATGGCATCTGGTCTTCTGGCAGGCGCTATTGGTGGAGTGGGTGCCTACGCGATTGCCGATCATCGAGGCGCCTCGAGCACGGTGGCGGGCAGCAGTGTGCTGCCACAGACCAACGCTGACCTGTCGGCGCGGCCAAGTGGATCGATTGCATCGGTTGCCGCGGCCGTCCTACCGACTGTGGTCCAGATCGAGGAGCGGGACTCGCAAGGTGGTGGCACCGGCTCCGGATTTGTCATCCGTCAGGACGGGTACATTCTCACCAACAACCACGTGATTGCAGGCGCCGCTGACGGGCAGGGCACCCTGACCGTCACGTTCCAGGATGGCACCACCAAGCCTGCAACGGTCGTGGGTCGAGATCTCTCCTATGACCTTGCGGTTATCAAAGTCGATGCCACCGGGCTGAAGACGGCCACGCTGGGGAACTCGTCCGGCATCGTGGTGGGTGATACCACCATCGCGATTGGATCACCTCTGGGTCTGGAGGGAACGGTCACCTCCGGCATCATCTCCGCTCTGAATCGACCGGTGACTGCCGGTGGCAGTGGTGAGTCGTCATACATCAGCGCCATCCAGACGGATGCCGCCATCAATCCTGGTAACTCGGGTGGTCCACTTGTCGATGCGCAGGGCAAGGTCATTGGAGTGAACTCGGCGATCGCCTCCCTGGGCCAGAATCAGTCTGGTGGTCAGACCGGCTCGATCGGCCTTGGCTTTGCCATTCCGGTGAACCAGGCCAAGCGCGTTGCCGAGGAGATCATCGCGACAGGTCATGCGACTCACCCGATCATCGGAGTTTCCGTCGACATGAACTTCACCGGTGCCGGAGCTCAGATCAGCCAGCTGACCGCCAACGGACCGGCGGCGGCAGCTGGTCTCAAGCCGGGCGATGTCATCACCAAGGTGGATGGCAAGGTTGTGGCGAATGCGACCGAAATGATTGTCGCCGTTCGCGCACACACACCCGGTGACACCGTTACCTTGACGGTCACGAGTGGTTCCGGCACCAAGGATGTGCCGCTTACTCTTGGGTCGGACTCGAGCACCGGCTGATCTGTTCCGATTGGACGTCCGCGTGACCCAACTGGATCACGCGGGTGGGAGAAAATGATGGTGGGCGCGTAGTCTTAGTCCGTTCGGTTCTCAACCAAGGGAGGTGCAGTCGTGGACGTAGGGATGGGCGAGTTTCTCGTCATCGCGGTTGTGGCTGTCATCATCCTGGGGCCGGATCGACTGCCGAAGGCGATCGCAGATCTCACCCGATGGGTCAGAGTGCTGCGGGATCAGGCAGCAAGTGCCCGTCGCGATATTGCGGCCGCCGCTGATCTTGACCCCAATTTCACCAGTGAGATCAAGCAGTCGATGAAGGATCTGGCTGAACTGCACCCACGTCGGCTAGCCTCATCGATCTTGAGTGATCCGGAGCCGGAGTCCACCCCCAAGCCGCGAGTCAACGGCTCCGCAAACGGCTCGGCTGTCTTCGATACCGACGCCACGTAGTCGCGGGACGTATTACCGTCCGGCGGGAGTCAGGCCCAGGGACATTCCGGCAAGCCCGCGGGCTCGCTGCCCCAGTTTGGTTGCCAGTTCGCGGATCACCGTTGCGGCCGGAGAGTTCGGATCGCTCAAGACGAGCGGTTCACCATTGTCTCCCCCCTCGCGAAGGCGAACATCGAAGGGAATGTTGGCCAGGACTGCCACGTCATTGCCCAACTCGCTGGTAAGGGTCTGCGCAACCATCGCACCACCACCAGAGCCGAAGAGATCCATCGGCTCACCACAATGTGGGCAGGGGAAGGCGCTCATATTCTCGATAACCCCGGCAATGCGCTGATTGGTCTGCTGGGCCAGCATGCCCGCGCGAATCGCGACCTCGGCTGCGGCAGTCTGGGGAGTCGTGACAATCACCAGTTCCGCGTTTGGCAGCAGCTGTGCGACGGAGATTGCGACATCGCCGGTGCCGGGTGGGAGGTCCAGGAGAAGTACATCGAGATCACCCCACCAGACGTCGGCGAGGAACTGCTGAAGGGCTCGATGAAGCATTGGGCCGCGGAATGCGACCGGCTGTGACACTCCACCTGGCTTGAATGGCAGCATCGAGATCACGCGCACCCCGTGCGCCTGCGGCGGCATGATCATTCCTTCGACCATCGTCGGAGCATCGGTGGCACCGATGATGCGTGGAATCGAGTGGCCGTAGATGTCGGCATCAACGATTCCAACGCTCAGACCCTGGGCTGCCATGGCTGCGGCCAGGTTCGCGGTTACCGATGACTTACCCACTCCACCTTTCCCGGATGCGATCGCGTACACCCGGGTGAGATTGCCAGGCTTCGTGAACACGATTTCCCGCTCATCATGTCCGACGAGGGAGGCGCGCATCGCCTTGCGCTGCTCCTCATTCATCACATCGAGTTCGACCTCAACGGCGCTGATCCCCGGAACCGCGGCAACAGCGGCCGTCACACGATTCGTGATGGTCTCGCGCATGGGGCAGCCGGAGATGGTCAGATAGACCGCGATGCGGGCAATGCCGTCAACGACCTCACGCGACTTGACCATGCCCAATTCGGTGATCGGCCGGTGGATTTCGGGGTCCTCGACAGTGGCGAGGGCAGCATCGACGAGGTCGAGTATCGATTCGGACATAACCCGATGCTACGCGAAATCAGACCGATGGCTCATCGGCGGGATCGGGACTTCCCTCGGACTGCCGGTCCTTCTTCTTCTTGCGCTTCTGCTCACGCTCATCGATCTCATCGAGGATGTCGCGAAGTTCACCGCGGAGGTAGTCGCGCGTGGCAACCTCACCCAATGCCATGCGCAAGGAGGCAATCTCGCGCATCAGGTACTCGGTATCAGCAATGAGGCGTTCAGTATTGGAGCGATCGTCCTGATACTGAATGCGATCACGGTCGGACTGACGATTCTGTGCCAACAGGATCAGGGGTGCGGCATAGGACGCCTGAAGCGACAGGAGAAGAGTCAGGCCGATGAACGGCCACTCATCAAAGCGAAGCCCCTTGGGACCGATGGTGTTCCAGAGCACCCAGAACAATACGAACGCTGTCATGTACCCGATGAATCGCCATGAACCGAGGAACCGTGCGATTCTCTCCGACAGTCGGCCTACTGCCTCCTGATCGACGGAGGGACGCAGCGACAGGCCGCGCTCCATCGGTTGGTCCAGTCGTGGCCCACGGGTGTTATCACGTGCCATGTCACACCTCCTCGTCGTCTACGAGGTCGGCGGTGTCGGCATCGCGCCAGTTCTCCGGAAGCATGTGGTCGATCACATCGTCAACGGTGACAGCGCCGAGCAGGTGATCGTCCTCATCCACCACCGGAAGGGCCACCAGGTTGTAGGTGGCGAAGTAGCGGGTGACCTGGCCGAGTGGAGCGTCTGGCCCAATCGGTTCGAGTGAATCGTCGAGCACTGCAGACACGAGCGTGGATGGTGGCTCGCGAAGAAGTCGCTGGAAGTGGGCGACGCCGAGGTACCGTCCGGTGGGCGTCTCGAACGGTGGACGCACGACGTAAACCTGTGCCGCGAGTGCCGGTGGAAGGTCTGCATCGCGCACTCGTGCCAGCGCATCGGCCACCGTGGAGTCTGGTGGCAGAATCACCGGCTCCGGCGTCATCATTCCGCCGGCGGTGTAGTCGTCATAGCGCAGAAGTCGACGCAGATCCTCTGCTTCCTCAGGTTCCACCAGAGATAGCAGCGCCTCCGCCTCCTCGGGGGGAAGCTCGGACAGCAGGTCTGCGGCGTCGTCCGGGTCCATCTCCTCGAGAACGTCTGCGGCTCGCTCACCATCGAGGGAGGCAAGAATCTCGATCCGATCGTCCTCGGGCAACTCTTCGAGAACATCTGCGAGCTTCTCGTCATCGAGTGCTGCCGCAAGCTCCTGTCGACGCTTGGGCGTGAGTTCGTGGATCACGTTGGCCAGGTCGGCAGGGCGCAGCTTCTCGACGGTAGCCAACAGGCTGTCGACCCCCTGCTGTGGATCATGAAGGGAGAGCCCGGACACCGCATTCCATTCCACGGTCAGCGTCTCACCGCGACGTCGAAGGCCCTTACCGGGCTTCTTGACGAAGATTCGCGAGACCACCCAGTCACGGGAGCGCTCCTGCATGATGGCGACATCCTGAACCGTGACGACCTCGTCTGTCTCCAAGAGGGTGACCCGACGGTCGAGGAGCTCACTCATGACGAGCGTCTCACCACTGCGCTGCTCAAATCGACGGATGTTGAGCAGCCCTGTCGTCACGACGGCCCCTGAATCGATGCTCGTTACGCGAGTCATCGGACAGAAGATACGTCGACGAGGCTGCACCTCGATCACCAGACCCAGAACCCGCGGAGGATTTGACCCGTGTCGAAGGGTGACAACAACATCACGCACCCGGCCGACTTGGTCTCCGCGCGGGTCGAAGGCAGCAATACCGGCAAGGCGCGCAACAAATACCCGGGTTGGCGCTCCGCTCATGGACGTAGCCTATCGGGCCCTCGGGTCGTGGCCGATCTAGTTTCGGTCGCGGCGTCTGGTTGGATCCTTCACCTGAATCGAGGTCATGCCACGCTTGGGGAATGGCGGCGGTCGCGGTTGGATGTTCATATGAGTGATCGTCCAGTGAGCCTTGGGCGTCCAACAACAGGTGACCTGTTCGCGCTCGCAGTGGCTGTGACGGCCTTTTCAACGGCGGCACCGATCATTGCGGCCAGCACGGTGCCTGCGTTAGCTATCTCGTTCTACCGATGTCTGCTCGGCAGCTCGTTCACAGCCCCGTGGGCGTGGTTTCGTCATCGCGCCGAGTGGAAGGGTCTCACCCGTTCGAACGTCCGGGGGGCTTCGATCGCGGGCGCACTGCTAGCTCTGCACTTTGCGACGTGGATCACCAGTCTGCGGCTTACCTCCGTGGCGTCATCGGCGGCGCTTCTGGCACTTCAACCCATCTGGGCCGCGTTCTTCGCTCGATGGTCGGGAGTGCAGATCGGCAGGCAGGTCTGGGTGGGGATCGGACTGTCACTGGTCGGGGTTCTTCTGCTGACGGGGGTCGATGTCTCGACCGACCCGACCTCCCTGCTCGGCGATCTGCTTGCGCTCATAGGGGGAGTGCTCTCGGCTGCCTATATGACATCTGGTGAGAGGGTTCGTCAGTCCGTGGCAAACCCTGTCTACACGACCATTGCCTACGGCTCAGCGGCCGCGGTTCTGCTGATCATGTGCGGGATCTTCCGGACCCCGATGTCGGGGTTCGGGGTGAATGGCTGGCTCGCGATTCTGGCGGTGACTCTTGGTGGACAACTTCTCGGGCACTCCCTGGTCAATCGGGCACTGAAGCGGACATCAGCCACCGTCGGAAGTCTGGCGATTCTGCTCGAAATGCCGGGAGCGGTGATCATCGCGGCCGTATGGCTCGGTCAGGTGCCGCCTGCGTCCATCATTCCGGCGTTGCTGCTGCTTCTCGTCGGCCTCGTTCTTGTGATCCGAGGAAGTGATGCTCCGACCCTGACGGAGCTCCCACCTGTGTAACGCTCCTCCCATGAGGGAGACCCGGGGGGCATATTGCCGATCGGACATCGTTAACCTTGGGTTATGGCTGATGCGGTACGTGAATGGCGTTCCCGACGATCTAATCTCGCAGTTCCGGGAAGTAACCCGAAGATGCTTGAGAAGGCCAAGGGGCTGGCCGCCGATCAGGTCTTCCTCGACCTTGAAGACTCAGTTGCCCCGTTGGCGAAGGCCGATGCTCGCAAGAACATCGTGGCGGCGCTGAATGAGGGCGGTTACGGAAACAAGATCCGCACCGTTCGAGTGAACGACTGGACAACATCGTGGACGTACCGAGATGTGGTGGAGGTTGTTGAGAACGCGGGCCACAACCTCGACTGCATCATGCTTCCCAAGGTTCAGAACGCTGGTCACGTTGAGGCACTGGATCTTGTTCTGACACAGATCGAGCGGACGATGGGTCTGCCCGTGGGACGAATCGGGATCGAGGCGCAGATCGAGAATGCTGCCGGGCTCAACAACGTCAACGACATTGCGGCTGCATCACCACGAATCGAAACCATCATCTTCGGCCCTGCGGATTTCATGGCGAGTATCAACATGAAGTCACTCATCGTCGGCGAGCAGCCTCCCGGCTACACCGAGGGTGACGCCTACCACTACATACTGATGAGGATCCTCATGGCTGCGCGTGCAAACAACAAGGCCGCGATTGACGGCCCGTATCTGCAGGTGCGGGATCCTGACGGCTATCGACGAGTGGCCGCGCGGTCGGCTGCCCTTGGCTTTGACGGTAAGTGGGTGCTACATCCGGATCAGGTTCCCATTGCCAACGAGATCTTCTCACCGCGGCAGGAGGACTACGATCACGCGGAACTGATCCTCGATGCATACGAGTACTACACGTCAGCTGACGGAGGAGCCCGAGGTGCAGTGATGTTGGGGGACGAGATGATCGATGAGGCCAGTCGCAAGATGGCTCTGGTGATCAGCTCGAAGGGTCGTGCCGCGGGCATGCAGCGCACCCAGTCCTTCGAACCGCCCGAGGCCTAGTTCGACCTGCGGCTCGATGCTCTTTGGTAGACACTTGCGGGACGTACAGATGAGAGGAACGCACGATGGGCCTGGCTCAGACTGAGGGCTTGACCGAACTCCAGCGGGAGATCCTTGCTGCCGTCCATGAGTTTGTTGAGAAGGAGATCATCCCCAACGCTCAAGAGCTCGAGCACGGTGATATCTATCCGACTGAGATCGTCGAGCAACTCAAGGCGATGGGTGTGTTCGGACTCATGATTCCCGAAGAGTACGGCGGCCTTGGCGAGTCCCTGCTCACCTACGCGCTCGCGATTGAAGAGATTGCTCGCGGCTGGATGAGCGTCAGTGGAATCGTCAACACTCACTTCATCGTCGCCTACATGCTCATGCACCACGGTACGGATGAGCAGAAGGAGTACTTCCTTCCGCAGATGGCTGCTGGTGAGGTGCGCGGTGCCTTCTCAATGTCTGAACCGCACTGTGGTTCCGATGTTGCGGCCATCCGGTCAAAAGCGGTCAGGGATGGCGATGAGTTCGTTCTGACAGGCCAGAAGATGTGGCTTACGAACGGGGGTTCATCGAATCTTGTGGCGGTGCTGGTGCGCACCGATGATGAGTCTGATCCGGAGTCGAGCGTCTACAAGAAGATGACCACCTTCCTGGTTGAAAAGCCCTCCGGTTTTGGTGAGGTCCGGCCTGGGCTCACAGTGCCCGGCAAGATCGAGAAGATGGGCTACAAGGGCGTCGACACCACCGAACTGGTCATGGATGGCCTGCGAATCCCCGAGAACAGAATTCTGGGCGGAACACCTGGTCGGGGTTTCTACCAGATGATGGACGGGGTCGAAGTGGGCCGGGTCAATGTGGCCGCTCGCGCCTGTGGTGTTGCTCTACGTGCGTTCGAACTGGGAATCGATTACGCCCAGCAGCGTGAGACCTTCGGCAAGAAGATCGCTGATCACCAGGCAGTCCAGTTCCGCCTGGCGGATATGGCGGTCAAGGTGGAGGCTGCGCACCAGATGATGGTCCGTGCTGCCCGGAAGAAGGACGCCGGTGAGCGCAACGACCTCGAGGCGGGAATGGCCAAGTACCTGGCCAGTGAGTACTGCACTCAGGTAGTGGAGGATTCCTTCCGCATCCACGGAGGCTATGGCTACGCCAAGGAGTACGAGATCGAGCGTCTCTACAGGGAGGCCCCGATGCTCATGATCGGCGAGGGAACCGCAGACATCCAGCGCATGATTATCGGTCGCCGACTGCTCGAGGACTACAAGCGCTCCTGATCCGCCATGACTCTTGCTGAGTTTGATGATGTCGCTGACCTGAGTGCCCTATTCGCTCGTCAGGCCGAGGCAATGGCCATCAACGGCTCTCCCCTCTACGAGAGCATCTGCCGGTTTGCAGCCTTGGAGCTCAGTCGTCCTAGTGCATTGACGCAGGCTCTCGAACCATGGTCTCGGTCCCGCATTGGGGACATGGTCCCGCTGCGGGTGTTGGCAGCGGCCCATCGACTCGTGCTCGAGCGTCGAGCGCCGGCACTGTCACTGTTCTATCCGACCGTGGGCGGATCGATTCCCGCAGATGCTCGGTCACGGCAGATGTGCTTCGACGCGTTCGTCACCACTCTTGTTGATCACAAGGACGAACTGCCGGAATTGTTGGCTGGTCCACCGCAGACCAACGAGATCGCACGTGCCTGCGCCCTGGCTGGGGTACTTCATATGGTGTCGGCAGAGTGGCACCTGCCGATCCGTCTGCATGAGTGTGGTGCCAGTGCCGGTCTTCATCTGCGTGCAGATCACCTGCGGATCTCGGGTGATGGGGTCGAGGTTGGGCCGATCGACTCACCCGTTTCGCTGACGGATGCCTGGGTTGGTCTCTCGGCACCCCTGGCTGATCCGCACGTCATTGAGCGGGTCGGAGTCGACAGGGATCCGATCGACGTGACGACCACCGATGGTCGTCTGCATCTCACGTCATTCCTGTGGCCCGATCAACTCGACCGCTACGACAGGCTCCGCGGGGCGTGGAAACTCGTGGATGAGATCCCGGTAGATATCGTGCGCGGTGACCTCGTGGAGCATCTTGCCTCCCTCCACCTTGAGGAGGGTACGGCACTGGTCGTCTGGCATTCATCGGTGTGGATGTACCTGACCGATGCTGAGCGCCGTGAGTTCGACCGCTGCCTGACCGCGCTGGCACGACAGGCATCCCCCGAAGCACCTCTGATCGAGGTGTCACGCGAGTTCTATCAGGACCGGATCGGCACCTCATTCCCGGTCGTGATCCGGGCATGGCCCATGCTGTCGTGGATCGATGCTGGGCCGGGGGAGTCCGTCGTGCTCGGCGATAGTCAGGCCCAGGGGTTGCCGATGACTTGGTGTGAGCCCTACCTGCTGTAGCAACGGTGATCGCCGGAAATGCTTCCGAGCAGCTCGGCGGATTGCTAGGGTTGCCTATCGAATGATAGTCAACTCTCGTTGAATGGGTGGACCATGGTTGACCAGATCCCCAGCAGGGCACGTGTGGTCATCGTCGGTGGTGGAGTGATCGGCTGCTCAACTGCCTATCACCTGACCAAACTGGGTGTTACCGATGTCGTGGTCCTCGAGAAGCATCAACTGACCGCAGGCACCACATGGCATGCGGCAGGCCTGATCACCAGCATGGGCTATCACACTGAGACCTCACTGTGGATGTCTCGCTATTCCCGCGATCTCTATGCCCGGCTCGAAGAGGAGACCGGCCATTCAACCGGGTTTCGGCCCGTCGGGCATCTGCACATCGCATGTGATCAGCCGCATCTGGAGAGCATCATCCGCGAGCGGGATTTCCAGATCGGCTATGGAGTTCCCAATGAGCTGATCTCTGCAGCCGAGGTTGCCACTCTCTGGCCGCTGATGAAGACAGCTGACGTACTCGGCGCCTCGTACGTCCCAGATGAGGGTCGCGCTGATCCCGTGGGGGTTGCCACCTCTCTGGCCAAGGGGGCAAAGCAGGGCGGTGCATCGATCGTCGAAGGTGTCACCGTGACCGGCTTTGTCACCTCGGGCCGACGAGTCACCGGGGTGGTCACCGATCAGGGTGAGATCGAGTGTGAACACGTTGTGATCGCAGCAGGGCTGTGGAGCCGACAGCTGGCACGAGCTGCCGGAGTTGATATCCCTCTGCAGGCCGCCGAGCACTACTACCTGCTCACCGAGCCGATGGACGGAGTTCATCGCGACCTTCCGATCGTTGAAGATCCTGGCTCCTATGGATACTTGCGCGAGGAAGGTGGTGGCCTGCTGGTCGGATTATTCGAGCCTGTGGGAAAGGCCTGGCATCCAGAGGGTGCCCCAATGGACTTCGCCTTCGGCACGATCCCGCCCGACTACGAGAGAGTCACGCCATTCCTCAACGATGCGATGGAGCGAGTGCCGACCCTTGCAACCGCGGGGATCCGTACGTTCTTCTGCGGTCCGGAGAGTTTTACCCATGACGTCATGCCGATGGTGGGACCTGTCCCCGAGCTCGACGGGATGTGGGCAGCGGCCGGACTAAATTCCGTCGGCATTCTCACCGGTGGCGGACTTGGCAGCGCCCTGGCGTCCTGGATCGTCGACGGGGTCGCACCTGTCGATATGGCCGCCTATCACGTGGCGCGCGCATTCCCTTTCGAGAACACCCAGAGATTCCGGACGGAACGAACCGTCGAGCAGTTGGGTGTCCTGATGGGAGATGGTGGCTTTCCCAACTTCCAGAACAAGACCGCGAGGAATATCCGTCGCTCACCGCTACATGATGTTTGGGCCGCCAACGGTGCCAAGTTTGGTTGTTCACACGGCTGGGAGTTCCCGGAGTGGTTCTCACCAACTGGCGTTGTTCCGCAGGAGCCGCACGGCTGGGGGTTCGGGGAGCATCGTGCATGGGTGGAGGACGAGCATCGAGCGGTGCGCGAACGAGTCGGCGTCATCGATATGACGCTGATGTCAAAGTTCATTGTCCAAGGCCCACATGCAGCACACGTGCTCGATCGTCTGAGTGCCAATGATGTGTCCGGAGATATCGGTCGAGTTGTCTACACACAGTGGCTCAACGACGTGGGCGGGATAGAAGCGGATCTCACGGTGACAAGGCTGGACGAGGCGGAGTTCCTGCTCGTGGTTTCGGACATCTCACACCGAAGGGTGGAGAAGATGTTTCGCGATGAGGTCCATGAGGATGAGTTCGCGGTTATCACCGATGTCACTGCAGGCTATGCACTGCTCACCGTACAGGGACCAGCATCACGTGAACTGCTGAGTCGAGTCAGCCCGGATGATCTGTCGGAAAATGCATTTCCCTATCTGACTGCCCGCTACGTCGAGATCGGCTACTCGCGACTCCTGGCACTTCATGTGACGTATGTGGGTGAGTGTGGATATGAGCTGTACGTCCCTTCCGATCAGGCAGTGTCGGTCTGGGAGACGATGGAGGGGGCCGGGGTCGATCTCGGACTCCGGCCGGTGGGATTATCAGCGATGAACTCACTGAGACTCGAAAAGGGTTACCGCGACTTTGCAGTGGATATCGAGAACACCGATACCCCGGTGACGGCTGGACTCGCCTTTGCCGTTGCCTGGGATAAGCCGACCGAGTTCCGTGGCAAGTCCGCACTGATAGCGCAGCGCGCGGACAAGACCAGTCGAATCGTTTCCATTCTGGTTGATGATCCCGACCCACTCCTGTGGGGTGCCGAACCTGTCCATCGAGACGGAGTCTGGATCGGCTATGTTCTGGCCGGAGCATATGGCCACACTCTCGGGGGCTCAGTTGGTCTGGCAACTATCGAGTGGGCGCCCGGGGTCACGGCAGATTGGTTGGCTGAGGGTGGCTTCACCGTGAGTATCGCCGGACGAACGTATCCGGCCACCCTCTCCATTCGCCCCTTCTATGATCCGGACCGCACTCGAGTTCGTGGCTAGGCGCCGCTATCCGTGACAGGATCGGTGAGTGGAGCAGGACACACTCGATGGGATGCCGACTCGGCTTTTCTCATGTACACCAACCAAATTGGTCACCTGGTCTGATTGTCCGCGCAAATTTCGCTTCACCTATCTGGACCGCAAGCCCAAGGCTGGTCCTTGGGCTCACAACTCCGTGGGTCTGAGCATTCACAACGCACTCCGTGACTGGTTCACCGCCGACCCGAGTCGTCGCACCTTGGACTATGCCGCCGAGCGGGTGGTGTCGGGATGGATCGATGAGGGGTTCCGCGATGACGCCCAGTCGCGCGAATGGCGTGACAGTGCAGTGGATATGACGGTCGAATACGTACGCGGTCAGGATGTCGACGCTGATCCGATTGGGTTGGAGCGCACCGTCTCGAAGGCAACTCACTCCATGGCTTTGTCCGGGCGGGTTGATCGGATTGATCTGCGCCCCAGTGACGATGGCGGTGACGAGCTCGTGATCGTTGATTACAAGACCGGGCGCCGTCCCCTCACGGTGGACGATGCGCGGACTTCCCTTGCCCTTGCTGTCTACGTTGTGGCGGCAAGTAATACCCTGCGCCGCCGTTGCCGGAGAGTTGAGCTACATCATCTGCCGACGATCTCTGTGGCCGCATTCGAGCATTCACCACAAACTCTTGAGCGCCACTTGCAGCGGGCCGGGGAGATCGCAGCTGAGGCGGCCCAGGCAACTGAGCGATGGAAATCCGGTCTCAACGAGCTGGTGACGCCCGCCTCGGATGGGGATGTTCAGGCCCATGAGGCTATTGATGCTGTCTTCCCAGCCCGACCGAGCACGATGTGCTCATGGTGTGACTATCGGCGCTGGTGTCCGGTCGGTCAGGATGCTTCAGCAGAGATCAAACCCTGGGATGGATTGGCAGAGGATCGTCCCGATGTGAGCAGCGACTGATTCCGGGGTTAGGGGATGCACGCTCGGACGAGTGAACCGGGGTGCTGATGGCTGATGACCACCTCACTGCATAGCGCCTGAACGATGAGCAGACCACGGCCCCCGTCACCGATCGTTTCGAACGTGTCTTCGAGTTCATCGGTGGAGTGCACGTCGGTTTCGTTCCACTGCCCGTCGTCACGACATTCAAGGCACACGGTTGGCTCACCATCGACGACATCAGCGGCTGCATGCAGGTGAACATGTCCTGATCCGTGGCGGATGGCGTTGCTGACGAGTTCCGTTGTGACCAGCAGGGCGTCATCGATTCGCGTGGCGAGGTACTGGATGTCGGCACCGAGCCATGCGGCAGTCAGGAACTCACGGATAGCGGCCCTGGCCTGGGGTGCGGACATCGGCTCGGGGCGCAGGTCGAGCGTAAATGTCGTCACCATGGCTCTCTACCCACTTTGTCCGGATTTCACACACCGGAGGTGGGAGAAATCTCCTGCGCTCACGGCACTGAGCGAAATAGTGCGTTCCACACCTGAGCCGTTGTTTCAGGGTTCTCAACGTTCGGGGAGTGCGCGGCATCTGATACCACCACGGCCGCTTGGCCAACCGCGGCGGCCACTGCATCCTGCTCATCGGTGGGCCAGGCGTCATCGTCCTCACCGTAGACAACGAACACAGGAAAGCCGGATGTGGCCAACTCCGCGAGTTCGTCCGTTCGGTCGGTATTCGTCAGCAGGATGGAGGCCTTGCTGCGCAGACCATGTGGGGAGTTGCTCAGGAATCTTGAGCGCAGAAGATCAGCAACCTCCTGGCTTGGCGGCTCCCAGCCGCTCGCCCGGTCTGCAGCTTCCATGATCTCGTAGATGATGGGCAGCGGGGTGTGCGGAAGAGCGCCCACGAGCGCATTGAGATTCTCATGTCGATCGACATTGATCGGCCCCGGCCCGGTGCAGAACAGGGTCAGGGAGGTGAGGAGTTCGCCTTGGTCAATGAGGGCAGCATGTCGGCTGACCAGTCCCCCGAAGGAGTGGCCGACAAGATGAACTGGCCCTGAGGGCAACTGGCTGACGATATCGAGCAGGTCCTGAGCGAAGAGATCCAGCGTGTAGGCACTCTCATCATCAGGACCCGCGGACTCATGCTGGCCCAGCTGGTCATAGGACACAACCGTCCAACCGAGGTTCGACAACAGGACGAAGAGCTCGATGAAGTCCTCTTTGGAACCAGTGAATCCAGGTACCAGAACAACGGTTCCGTGCGGCTCATCGGCATCGATCCGAACACCAGCCAGCGAGGCACGTCGAGTGGTGAAGGTGACTCGTTGAACTGAATCGGGGAATGTGACTGATGGCGGTGTGCTCACAGGGGCATCGTACGGTCATCTGATGCGTTGCTGCACATGGCAGCGCGATTGCCTAGAGTGGGACCAGAGGTTGCACCGGCAGCGAAGGAGGTCCAGTGGCACGTCGCATTGCCGTTGCCAGCCAAAAGGGTGGCGTGGGCAAGACCACGACTGTTGCATCGCTCGGCGTGGCGCTTGCAGAGTTGGGTCAACGTGTGTTGCTGGTGGATCTGGACCCACAGGCCTGTCTGACCTTCTCTCTCGGAATCGACCCAGAGCATCTGGACAGTTCAGTGCATGAGGTCATCACCGGGCAGGCTTCCGCTCGGTCCGTGATCATCTCCACCGATGAGGGTGTACATCTGCTCCCCAGCACCATCGATCTGGCCCAGTCCGAGGCGATGCTGGTCGGTCGATCCAATGCTGTGTTCACCCTGCAGCGAGCCCTCGCGCTGATCGATGACGACTACGACCTCGTGCTGCTCGACTGCCCGCCCACCCTTGGGATTCTCACGGTCAACGCTCTCACGGCCGCACATGAGGTATTGGTACCCCTGCAGTGCGAGACATTGGCGCACCGAGGTGTCGGTCAGGTGATTGAGACCGTCACGGAAGTCCAGCAGGTCTCCAATCCTGATCTAGTGGTCCTCGGCTTTCTGCCCACCATGTTTGACGGACGCACAACGCACGCGCAGGCAGTGCTGAGCGATATTGGTGTCCGCTACCAGATGCCGGTACTCGAGCCACCGATTCCGCGCTCGGTGCGGTTTGCAGAGGCCCCGGCCATCGGTCGCACGGTGCTGTCAACGGCTCCACATCTGCGTGGCTCGGAGATCTACCGCGAACATGCGCGTCAGTTGCTCGGTCTTGGCTCGGCTGCCTCCGATGCCAGTCAAGGTGGTCAGGCTCCGCCGATAACCCCTCGTTGACGCAGGTCGACAAGTTCGTGATCAGCCAGGCCCAGGATGGTTCCGAGGATTTGATCGGTGTGCTCACCGAGGATTGGGGCCGGCTTCGGTTCACCAGCTGTCCACCCGGAGAACTCGAGTACAGGACCGGGTACTGCGTAGGTGCCCACGCCGGGCTGATCGATCTCATGTAGCAGGCTGCTGGTGTGCAACAGGGAGTCAGGCTGGGTGACCAGCTCGCTCACTGTCCGGTAGCGACCCCACAGCACTCCGGCCTTCTCCAAGGCCGTGATTGCCTCTGAACCACTGCGTGCCTGGAACCATGGGCGGATGAGATCGTTCAGTTCATGTCGGTGGGTATACCTGTCGGCATCGATGCTGAAGTTCACGCCCAGTGATTCCTGCAGTCGGTCCACTGCGTCAGCAACACCCGTCAGTTCGATCAGACTGCGCCAGTGTCGCGGCGTGAGCGCCACGACCATGATGCGCACATCGTCGGCGGTCTGGTAGTCGATTCCGAATCCGCCATAGAGGAAGTTTCCATCTCGGACGCGCTTATTCTGATTGATCTGAACATCGGCGGTGTATCCGAGATTGGCCATCGTAGCCACGGCCACGTTCGCCAGGCTGATATCGATGTTCTGCCCTCGACCCGTGCGGTTCCGTACCCGTTCGGCTGCCAGCACCGCGGTCGCCGCGTAGACACCCGTCATCAGATCCCATGCGGGCAACACGTGGTTGACCGGGTGGCCGCTCTCGATCGGCCCCGTGAGCCAGGGGATGCCGACCTCGGCATTGATGGTGTAGTCGACAGCGGCCTTGCCATCACTGCGTCCCCTGATGAAGACCTTGATGACGTCCTCACGTAGCCTGCTAAGTTCTTCGTACTCCAGCCATTTCGCCCCGACCGAGTTCGTCAGGACGAAACCACCGTCTGGGCCAGGGGAGGTAATGAGCGCCTGAACGAGTTCGCGGCCTTCATCGGATCCAAGGTTGATCTCGATCGATTTCTTGCCCTTGTTCAGGCCCGCCCAGAACAGGCTCTGGCCGCCGGGCGCCAGGGGGAGTCGGCGGACATCTGGGGCGCCACCAATCGGGTCGACGCGTATGACGTCCGCACCCAGTTGGGCCATAGTCATTGCGCCACTGGGGCCAGCGACATAGGTCGAAACATCGATGATGCGAAGCCCCTCAAGGGGGGCGGGAACTGTGGCCACGCTGAACTGTATTGCAGAGTGGTCAGTTCGGCCTGCGCACGCCGGCGTTCGCCAGCATCAGGCGTGCACGTTTGAGGATGGGTTCGTCGATCATGTCACCTTCAAAGGAGAACGCACCGCTGTGGTTCTTCGCTTCAGCCAGCACAGCCTCAGCCCAGCGGCGCTGTTCGTCACTGATGCCGAATACTTCATTGACCACCGGAACCTGGGCTGGATGGATGCACAGCTTGGCACCCATACCTAGCCCGCGAGCATCCTGTGAGTCGGCTCGGATGGCGTCGAGATCCTTCATGACGATGGCCGGCCCATCAACTGGACTGGGCAGTGAGAAGGCTCGACTTGCGATCACCAGCCTCGTCCGCGGGTAATTGAGCACCTCGCTGCTGAAGGAAGCCCCGATATCGGCAAGGTAGTCAGCACTTCCAAAGATGAGCCGATCTGGGCGAGCCGCGGCGATATCGTCCAGGCGCACGATACCCAGAGCTGATTCAACGAGCGCCAAGATCTTGATGTGTGCGGGCAGTGCTGAGCGGATCCGCTCGACGTGAAGGGGTGACTCCACCTTCGGGAGCATCACCGCCTCAACCCAAGGCAACTGTGCTGCAACCGCGATGTCGTCATCGAAGTACGGAGTGCCGATCGCATTGATTCTGAGTACAGCAGGTTGGTTGAGCACAACCTCGGCCAAGCCCTGTCGGGCATGCTCCTTGGCCTCGAACCCAACCCCATCCTCGAGATCGATGATGACCCGGTGTGCATCCGTGGCCATCGCCTTGGGAATTCGGTCTGGAGTCGACGCTGGTACGAACAAGTAGGAGTGCGTCGGCTCGGTCATGGCGTCAGCCTAGTGAACTACTCGGTGCTGGAGCTCTTCCGGGTGCGACGTCGCTGTCTTGGCTTGCCCGAGCGGGGCGCCTTGGCGGCAGTCTCTGGTTGCTTGGACTCGCCAGCGGAGGCAGATGTGGCCCGCGTCTTGCCACCGCTCGAGGACCCACCACTAGATCCACTACGAGATCCACTACTGCCGGAGCCTTTGGATCGTCGACCCTTGGCAGCGCCCGTCTCACCAAGGTCTTCGAGCTCCTCGGCCTCAAGCCCCGCGCGAGTCTTGGCTGAACTTGGGAGCCTTCCCTTTGTTCCCTCGGGGATTCCCAGGCCCGTGTACACATGGGGGCTGGAGGAGTACGTCTCGATTGGCTCGGCGAATGGCAGACCCAGAGTCTGGTTGATCATCTTCCAGCGATGAAGGTCATCCCAGTCCACCAGGGTGACTGCCACACCGCTGCTGCCAGCCCGACCGGTACGTCCGATCCGGTGCAGGTAGGTCTTATCGTCCTCCGGACATTCCCAGTTGATGACATGGGTGACGTCGGCGACATCGATTCCCCGGGCGGCGACATCTGTTGCGACCAGAACATCAACCTTGCCGTTGCGGAAAGCTCGCAGTGCCTGCTCACGCGCACCTTGACCGAGGTCACCGTGCACAGCAGCCGCTGCGAATCCCCGCTCGTTGAGATCATCTGCGACCTTCTGTGCATTTCGCTTCGTGCGACAGAAAATGATGGTGAGCCCACGTCCCTCGGCCTGGAGTACACGCGCGATGAGTTCCTGCTTGTCGAGGCTGTGGGCTCGCCATACATGCTGCTCGATCGCATCAACCGTTGATCCTGAGTCATTGGGGTCGGACGCGCGGATATGGGTTGGCTGACTCATGTAGCGACGGGCCAGCGCGACGATCTGACCTGGCATCGTGGCGGAGAAGAGCATTGTCTGACGCACTGCCGGTACGAGCGATACCAGGCGCTCCACATCAGGCAGGAAGCCCATATCGAGCATCTCGTCAGCCTCGTCGAGGACGAGGGTTGCCACATGCTTGAGATTCAGGTGACCCTGCTTGGCGAGATCTATCAGTCGACCGGGGGTCCCGACGACTACCTCGACACCACGCTGGAGGGATTCGACCTGGGGCTCATAGGCTCGACCACCATAGACGCACAGGACACGCACCCCGCGGTAGCGTCCGGCCTTCTCCAGATCAGTTGCGACCTGCAGCGCCAACTCGCGGGTTGGCACGATGATCAGCGCCTGTGGCTTGCCCTTCTTTGCCTCGGGCAGTTGTGACCATTCGTCATCTCCGGGTGCCACCAGCCGTGATAGGGCGGGGATACCGAAGCCGAGAGTCTTCCCGGTACCGGTCTTCGCCTGGCCGATGAGATCAGAGCCACCGAGTGCGAGTGGAAGGGTCTGCTCCTGAATAGGGAAGGCGGTGATAATGCCGTCTTCGGCAAGAGCCTTGACGATGGCAGGGTTGACGCCGAGTTCGGCGAAAGTCTTGGGCTTTGCCGGGGCAGTGTCGGTGGACGTGACGTCGACCTCGGCTGCTCCGTCCTGTGAGATGGTGCTCAGAATCTGCTCCGTAGCATCGGTTGTGGGATCAGTCTACCCGCTCAGCGCGGCCAGCTTTGCCATGACAAGTGCCAATCAGGTTTTGGGGATTGCGATGAATTCCTCGCCTCATGCCGCGAGCGGGCGATGGGGCGGGTAGATTCACCCTTCGTGACGCAGATGCCGAATAACCCATCGGATGCTTTAGAACCTGACGTGATGTCAGATCCTGCATATCGGGCGGGTGTGATCGACCTGCTTGGTGTTCTTGCGTATAACGAGCTGGTTGCCTTTGAGCGCCTTGCGGCAGATGCCGCCTCAGCGCCAACCCTTGCCGATAAGTCTGCGCTGGCGCTCATGGCAAGTGCGGAGATTCGGCACTTCACCTTGCTGGCTGAGCGGTTGGCCGAACTCGGGGTTGACCCCGTCGATGCAATGACCCCGTTCGTGGAGCCCATTGAGGAGTTCCACGCGGCGACGGCTCCGAGTGACTGGTACGAGAGTCTGGTGAAGGCGTACGTCGGTGACGGAATCGCATCAGATTTCTATCGTGAGATCGCACATCAGTTGGATGGGCCTACCCGGGATCTCGTCCTTGATGTTTGCAGTGACACGGGTCATGCGAACTTCGCCGTCGCGACCATCGTCGCCGCTATTGATCGTGATCCACGACTTGGCGGTCGGCTGGCGCTCTGGGGACGTAGGTTCGTTGGTGAGGCGATCTCACAGGCTCAGCGAGTCGCTGCGGAGCGAGATGGTCTCTCGCTACTGCTCGTCGGCGACGCCGAACGTCCGGGTATGGATCTCGGCGACATAGGCGCCATGTTCACCCGACTTACGGCAGCTCACACGCAGCGCATGCAGATTCTGGGTCTGCAGGCCTGAGCTAGCTCAGCTCGGAGTTCCGAATCCGATCCGTCCGCGCTCTGCAGCACCGATCTCGACGTAGGCAATCTTGTCACCGGGGATGACGACGGTGCGGCCTTTGTCGTCACCCAGAATCAGTGCGCTTGCGTTGGCAACCGCGGCCGAGACCTGAGCAACAACCTCATCTGGTGTCAACGTGCTTTCCAGAACGACCTCTCGGGCGGCCTGCTGAACACCGATCTTGACCTCCACGCTGAAAACCTCCGCTGTGCTCTTCTTCGATGGGCTCATCGGGCCCCACCCGGTTCCTGATCAACGTGTGATCGACACCGGTGATGCCAACATTTGAAACTTAACGCCTCCCAGCTCGGATCGCTTCCTCATTGACCCATGATTCGCCATGGGCGTACTTCCCCGAACCCAGGAGTTGTTCCCAGACCGCGATGTTCACGCCTCCGGCGGATGAGACAGCGGGAAACTTGAGATCCCTCGCCAGCCGAGTGCACTGATGAGTCGGGTGGCGGTCTCTCTGTCCACGTGGGTCTCACCACGGCTCCAGTATCGCGCGGCTGTTTGCAGTAGTCCGGTCATACCTGCGGCCAGCAGGGTGGCCTCACCAGCAGTCAGACCGGTGTCTTCGGCGATCACCCGGCTGATCAATGCGGCACAGTAATCCGTTGCCTTATCTATGCGAAGGCGCACCGCGGGCTCATTGGTGAGGTCCGATTCGAAGACCAGACGGAATCCGCCCAGACGATCATTCACGAAGTCGAAGTATGCGGCGGTGGCAGCGGCTACCCGCTGCTTGTTGTCGGAGGTGGACGCGACAGCTGCCTCGAGTTCGGCATTCAGTGAGTCAGCGGCCTGATCAAGAAGGGCCAGGTACAGATCGAGTTTGCTGGGGAAGTGCTGGTACAGAACTGGCTTGCTGATCCCTGCGGCGTCAGCGATGTCGTCCATGGCCGCAGCGTGATACCCACTGGCCACGAACACGTCGTGTGCCACCTGCAGTAATTGGGCTCGTCGCTCATCACGCGGTAGGCGGGGGGCGCGAGCAGTCGCGCGCACCTGACTCTTGGATGGGGACATATGGCGATACTACTCGCCAGTAGGTTCGGTCCGATGATCGCGAGGTTCACCCACCTGGGTGGTGTGCGCCAAATTTGATGTTTCTTGTCCATCTTCGGCGGGTTTCACCGCGCAACGATCCAGCAGCCTCTCCTACCGTGGAGGCCATGAGTGGATCCGATGGGGCGACGCGCCGGTACGCATGTGCAGATGTTGAGGCAGCCCTATCGGTTGTTCCCGGAGTTGCGCAGGTGTCAGTCAACGCCAATGACGGCACGCTGTCGACGACCTCAGCACGTGATCTGGTTCGGCTGGTTCTGGACTCCGATGCAGACGAGTTGCTCGTTGCATCGTCGGTCAATCGAATCTTGCGGATGCAGTTCGGCTTGGCACTCGATGAAGGTTCATTGGAGGTCTCCACGACCTCCACGCCGATCTCGCCGCCAGCAACGTCCATGAGACCACCGACTCCGCGCCTAGCCGTCGTTCAGAATTCGGAGGATGGCGTCATCAGTGAGCGGGATTTCGGAAACACCGTAATCCCACTCGAAGGTGATATCGCCTCGTTCCTCGGACAGTTCGGTCATGGATCACACGACTTTCATGAGGAGGTGGTCACCGCAGCCTCTCGTCATCCTTCTGGTGGGAGGGTGTTCGTCCCCTCCAACAATCCCGTGACCGAGGTTGATCAGCAGGCCAGACTGGCCATTGCGCATCTGACCCTTGCAGCTGACGGATTGGGAATGCGTGCATCGGTCTGTCTGTCGTATGGAGATGTCGAGTTTGTGGGCACTGCTGAGGGTTCGTCCACATCGGCAGGGGTCAACAGATCCGTCGCGGAGGCCACTCTGGCTGCGGTCGCCAACGCGATTGATAACCGTGAGCGTCTGGATCTTGAAGCAGTCGTGATCACCAACGTGAGTGACCAGCGGGTTGCGGTGGTTCAGGTGGTTCGTTTTCCGGGTGGGGCAGCCGAGAGGCTGACGGGGGCATCGGAGGTTCGTGATGACGTCCGTCAGGCGGTCATCAGGGCCACGCTTGATGCGGTGAACCGGCGACTGTCAGAGCAACTGGGCACCTGATACCGCCCTGCACGAAAGTGCATAGACTCGTTATATGTCCACCAATCCTCGCACCACTGAAGAACTGTTGGCCGATCTGCCACAGCCGTGGCCTCGTGAAGAAGTGGTACTCAGTAACGGCACACTGTCGATCCGGGTTGCCGCCCCAATGGCTGAGAGTGCGGAACCGACAGTCTTCATCCACGGACTTGGCGGTAGTTCTACGAACTGGACCGACCTTATGGCGCTCCTGCGCGACGATTGTGATGGGGTAGCTGTTGATCTTCCCGGTCATGGCTGGTCACCACCACCACGTGACGGTGACTACTCGCCGATCCGTTCGGCTGAGACGATCGCAGAACTTATTGCGACGAGATTCGACGGTCGACCGGCACATGTTTTCGGCAACAGCATGGGTGGTGCGGTTGCCCTGCAGTTGGCCGCACGCCATGTGGATCTTGTTCGTACCCTGACCCTTGTCAGTCCGGCACTCCCGAAGATCGGCGTGCGTCGATCGAATGCCCATCTTCCGGTGATCGCCACACCGGGAGTCGGGATGAGTCTCTATCGGCGTTATCTGGCCCTGGATCCCGCAATGCGAGCGCGGGCTACGGTCGACGTTTGCTTTGCGGATCCGAATTCCGTCCCACCGGAGCGGATGGATCAAGCAGTTGAGGAAGTGCGACGTCGCGATCAGTTGCCGTATGCCGGTGACGCGTTTCTGCAATCACTGCGGGGGTTGTTGGCGACCTATCTGGATCGGTCGCCCACGCGTCCATGGAAGCTGGCGGAGGGGATTGACGTGCCAACGCTGCTTATCTACGGGCGTCGCGACAAGCTTGTCGATTCGATTCACGCGCACACGAAGGCATTCCCCGATGTTCGGGTGCTCGTCATACCAGAGGCAGGTCATGTGGCGCAGATCGAGCACCCGGTACTTGTGGCGGATGCCTGGAGATCGCTGATTGCCGCTGACCTCTAGCCGCGACCCAATCGCGTGACAAAGCAGCCCGATAAAGCAGTGAAGGGGTGGCCAGATGGCCACCCCTTCACTATGTCGTGAGGTTACTCAGACGGAGCCTCGTGCTCCCCGGCCTTGTGGTCGAGGAAACCATGCTCGTGATGCTCGAGGTAAAGCTCATCGGCAGATGAGATGTTGTCGGGCAGATCGATTGTGTGCTTCGGGCCGGTGAACCAGTTCTTGGCAGAAAGGTTCCAGAACAGCCAGAGCCCGATTAGGGCGATGCCGACGACGATCGGGGTGTAGTTGACGAACTGCCAGCCACCGAACTGGCTGCCCCACGGGATCGCCAGAGGTGAGCCGGGCATCAGCGCCATGAACGACGTCACGGCGATCTCAATCAGGGCCACCGGAGCCATCCACTTGTACTTGTTTCCAAGTGTCCAGCTGCCGGCCTTGAAGTTGTCTCCAGCTTTCCAGCGCAGGAAGATCGGGATGGCGAAGGCGAGGTACAGACCGATAACACCGATCGTCACGACAGCGTAGAAGGCAACGGGGGTGGGCACTCCGTTGACGTCAACCTGGATCAGCGCCGGAGCAGTGATGATGAGGGAGACGATCACCGTCAGGATCACACCGTTGACTGGCACCTTGGTTGGGGACAGGCGTGCCCACAGGGACGCACCCGGTACGGCACCATCACGGCTGAATGCGTAGAGCATGCGGGTTGCACTGGTCATACATGCCACTGTGCAGAACAGCTGTCCGAGAGAGGAGATCAGGAGAACCGTTCCCGCGAGGTTGGGGCTGAGAGCCTGGTTGAAGATGACGAATGAGAAGCCGCCACCCTTGGTGACTGCCGGGATGTCCTGAACTGCAAACAGGAACGACAGGAGCAGGATCCAACCACCGATTGCTGAGTAGAGGATGGAGCGCCAGATGCCCTTGGCAGCGGCATCTGAGGCCCCGTGGGTCTCCTCCGCGAGGTGGGCCGATGCGTCATAACCCGTGATGGTGTACTGGGTGAGAATGAAGCCCAGCGGAATGACGAAGAAGAAGAACGGAATACCGCTCGTGGGGTTGTTCGGATCTCCGAAGCCGGTGTTATTGATCCAGGTGCCGAACACTTGATCGATGCTCAGGTGGCTCTTCGGACCGAAGATCAGGATGGCGATCACGATGATCGAGCCGAAGACGTGCCACCACACCGAGACGTTATTCACGAGGGCGAGCAGCTGGCTCGAGAAGATATTGATGGCACCGGCGACCAGTAGGACGCCGACGAACATGATGAAGACTCGGTTGAGGGAATATCCGGCTGCCCAGTCGGCACTGAAGTCCGAGAGCGTGATGTCGAGGAAGGTGGCTGCACCGTAGGCCACGGATGCCACGATGGCCAGAAGGCCGATCAGGTTCAGCCAACCCGTGTAGTAGCCAGCCTTGGCTCCACCGAGCTTGCTCGCCCACCAGTAGATACCACCGGAGGTCGGGAAGGCAGATACCAGTTCTGACATGCAGAAGCCGATGATCAGGATCAGCGCAGCAATGATCGGCCAGCCCCAGGCAATGCCGGCGGGGCCACCGTTGTTCCAGCCCACACCAAAGGTGGTGAAACAGCCGGCCAGAATCGAGATGATCGAGAACGAGATGGCAAAGTTCGAGAAACCTGACCAGGAACGACTCAGTTCCTGCTTGTAGCCAAGTTCGGCGAGCCGACGTTCATCGTCATCGAGCTTAGAAATATCAGTCACGTGTCCCCTCCTCCGGGAACCCCATACAGGGCAGATGCAGCGGCGCTGCTTCTTGTTGAAAAGTGTGTCGGCCCGAGCAGGTGGCCCGTTGACGACACGCTGAAGCAACTTACAAGCCCCGAGGCCCTTTGGGGAGGGTTTTCAGTGGGGATTTTCCGTCAGCAGGTCATTGATCTGCGAATTCAATCGACATCAATGGGGACTCTTGGCGCTTTCCAGCCAGGTACCGAACTCGGGACTGTCGAATTCGGTGACTGCCCGGTCGTATTTCTCCAAGCCCCATGACCAGAAATCAAAGTCGAGGTCACTGCTGCCGTCCTGGATCGATGCCCACAGCATCCAGCCGTACTTGCTCATCAGACCCCACAGGCGGGCCCGGGCGGTCAGTGACGCGGACGTGCGTCCGACATATGCCGACACCAGGCGTTCGAGGTCGTCAGGATTGCCCGTGGCCTCACTCCAGATGTTGCCGATCTCGAAGAACGGGTCGTTGTTCCCGGAGTACTCGTAGTCGATCAGCCAGAGGTGCTCGCCGGTGTCGATGAAGTTCGCTGCGAGAAGGTCGTTGTTGCAGGGCACAGTTGCCACCGACTGGACGGCGAGGGCGTCGGCGATAGCGTGGGTCTGCTCAGCGAAGTCCAGGTATCGGTCGGGTAGACGAAATCCACGCTGTTGAACGATCGATAGGTAGTGCGGCTGCAACGCAAGCATGTTGAACTCGTTGACGAACCGTGGTCCAGCATGCAGTTTTCGGCAGGCCGCGCCAATGCGAAGGGCATTGACCGGATCGAGTACATCGCGCTCGGTCCACGTACGACCATTGACGTACTCGACAACCAGCAGGCTCTGCTCGGGGACGTATGCCAGAACTGCGGGCGCTGCTCCGGACTCGGCTGCTGCCCGACTGTTGCTGTGCTCGGCAGCCCGGTCGATCGCCAGTAGTGAGCTCTGTTCCGATGAGAGTCGAGCCACGTAGGTACCCGTGGGAGTGGTGACCTTGAGGTTGAGATTTGTCAGCCCGCCGGACAGTTCCTCGACGCAGGTTCGCTCGCGTAGGGCATCCACACTGTCGAGTCGGACCAGCAGTTGCTCGTCGATCATGCTGACTCCGCTCTACTTGATCCGGCTGTTGTCGGGATCGTACGGCGCCCGCAGGTGCAGGGTGGCGGAATTGAGGTCTCCGCCTATGTTGATGACGTAGGAACCGGTGGTGAGGAAGTCCGTTGTAACGACAGCCCCCTCGGGGTTCCAGATGTAGGCGAGAGCCACGCACGCATTTGTCGTAGTTGCAAAAGCTGCTGAGGTGACCTGGCCAACTGCCACTCCATCTCGCAGAACCAGTTCACCACCCCACATCATCGGGTCGGGGGAATCCAGGACGAGTGAGACCAGGCGGCGTCGCACACCGTCGATCTTGGACTGCTCAACCGCCGCGCGTCCGAGGAAGTCGACGTCGGTGTTTAGTTTGCAGGTGAAGCCGAGCCCAGCCTCGATCGGGTTGTAGGTGGGGTTGAGTTCAGGACCGAACGCCCGGTAACCCTTCTCGAGTCGCAGAGCATTGATGGCGTAGTAGCCGGCATCTCGGACCTCGATGTCTGATCCCTTCAGCAGGTCGTACACACCAACTGCGAACTCCGCTGGGACGTAAAGCTCCCATCCCAGTTCACCGACGTATGTGAGTCGAGTAGCGCGGGCAGTGAAGGGTCCGACGTCGATCAACTGTGAGGTGGAGAATGGGAAGGCCTCATCGGATAGATCCGCGCGGGACAGTGAACTGAGCAGGTCGCGGGACTTCGGTCCCATTAACCCGATCACCGCGTATGAGCTCGAAACGTCGACGACCTCCACCTGCATATCAGGTTCGCGATGACGGCTGATCCATGAGGCATCGCGGGCCACGGAGGCCGACCCGGTAACCCACAGGAATTCATCGTGTGCGATCCGGGTGACCGTGACGTCTGCCTCATAGGTCCCGCGGGCGTTTAGTGCTCCTGTGTACACAACGGTGCCAACAGGTACGGCGAGATTTGCGGTGCACAACCACTGGAGCAGACGTTCGGCATCTGCCCCCTTGACCAGCAGTTTTCCAAACGAGGTCTCATCGAAGATCGCCACCTCAGAGCGGGCGTCCCTCTGCTCTGCATCCACCCAGGGGATCCAGTTCTGCTTACCCCACGAGTACTCAATCACCGGCTCAACCCCGGCGGGGGCGAAGAAGTTGGGTCGCTCCCAGCCCATCTTCGACCCGAAGCAGGCGTTGGCCTGCACCATCCGGTCGTGCAGTGGTGAACGACGGAACGGGCGGGCGGTGTCGAACTCGCGGTTCGGCCAGGGAACTGAGTAGTGCAGCCCGAGAACTTCGCCCACCCGAGCGCGCAGCCACTGGTTGTTGCCGTTGAATGCCGCGAATCGACGGATGTCGACGCCCACGAGATCTGTCTGCGGCTCACCGCTCACGATCCACTCGGCGAGTGCTCGTCCCGCCCCACCGGCGGAGGCAATGCCCACGGAGTTGAAGCCGGCACCGACGAAGAAGTTTCGGAGTTCAGGTGCTTCACCGAGGATGAACTGGTTGTCCGGGGTGAATGACTCCGGGCCGTTGTAGAACTTTTTGATACCCGTCTGGTTTAGTACTGGGACGCGATGAAGGGCACTTTCCATCAGGATCTCGAAGTGGTCCCAATCTTCCTCGAGGAGCTGGAATTCAAACGGGTAGGGGAGCTCATCGGGTGCGACCCAGGGCTTGGCAACCGGCTCGAATCCGCCGACTACTAGGCCACCCACCTCTTCCTTCATGTAGGTGTATCCATCCGGATCGCGCAGGATCGGCATCATCCGATGGACTCCGTCGATCTGCTCGGTCACCACGTAGAAATGCTCAGCGGAGTGCAGGGGAACATTCACCCCGGCAAGCTGGCCGATCGCCTTGGCCCACTGGCCACCACAGTTGACGACGATTTCGGCCTCGATGGAGCCATGATCGGTCTCGACTCCGGTGACCGCTCCATCCTTTGTGGTGATGCCCGTGACTCTGGTGCGTTCGAAGATCTGAGCTCCACCCATGCGCGCCCCACGCGCGAGGGACTGCGTGACGTCCGTCGGGTTGGCGATCCCGTCCTTCGGCAGCCAGATCGCACCCTGCAGATCTGAGACTTCCAGAATCGGGTAGTACTCCAGGGCCTGCGCTGGAGTCAGGATCTCGCACTCAAGGTTGAACGCCTCAGCCTGTGCGGCCGTTCGCAGGAGCTGGGTCATCCGCTCGGGGGTGCGAGCGACGGTGACCCCGCCGCACTGCCGATAGCCAGTCGATAGACCCGTCTCGGCCTCCAGCTCCGCGTAGAGCTTGGCTGAGTACTGCACCAGTCGAGTGCCCGATTCCGAGGCTCGGAGCTGTCCAACCAGGCCGGCGGCGTGCCAGGTGGTTCCGGAGGATAGCTGTCCCTGCTCGAGCAGGACGAGATCGGTGAAGCCCAGCTTGGTCAGGTGATATGCGACGCTCGCACCGACGACTCCACCACCGATCACAACGGCTCGAGCCCGAGTGGGCAGTGAGTTCTGAACGCTGTCGGCCGACATGTGCTCACTCCTCGTACGTTGGCTGATCGGCTGGCTGTGGAGGTTCATCGTGGTGTTTTGGACCGTATCAGGCCGACTCAGCGACCCGCCGGTCAACCCGATCTCAAGGGGAGTAGGTTGTGCAACGAACCGCAATGTCTACGTGAAGGGGTCCCATGAGTGAGCACTCATCCTCCGGTGGTTTCCTGTCGGTGGAGCAGCTGAAGACAGCTGTTGCCGATGGATCGGTTGACACGGTAATCGTGGCGATCACCGATATGCAGGGACGACTTCAGGGCAAGCGGGTCCACGCACCATATTTCGTTGAGCATGTGCTTCCGCACGGCACCGAGGGGTGCAATTATCTGCTCGCCGTTGATGTGGATATGAACACAGTGGATGGCTACGCCATGTCCAGCTGGGACAGCGGGTACGGCGATTTGGTGATGGCCCACGACCTGGCCACCCTGCGTCGAGTTCCATGGCATCCCGGCACCGTGATGGTTCAGGCAGACGTCCACTGGCTGGACGGACGTGAGGTGGTGGCATCCCCACGTCAGATCCTCAAGAAGCAGTTGGCGCGACTTGCCGACGCCGGAATGGGTGCCTTTGTGGGAACTGAACTCGAGTTCATCCTGTTCAACAACACGTATGAGGATGCCTGGTCACGCGGCTACCGCGATCTCACCCCGTCAAACCAGTACAACGTTGACTACTCGATCATCGGCACATCACGGGTCGAACCCCTCCTGCGCAAGATCCGCCTCGATATGGCCGGTGCCGGCATGGTGGTCGAGAGTGCCAAGGGGGAGTGCAACTTCGGTCAGCATGAGATTGCGTTCCTGTACGCAGATGCCCTGACCACCTGTGACAACCACGTGGTCTACAAGACCGGTGCCAAGGAGATCGCGGCACAGGAGGGTTATGCGCTCACCTTCATGGCCAAGTGGAATGAGCGAGAGGGTAACTCCTGCCACACGCACCTCAGTTTCCGTGGTCTGGATGGCTCCATGGTGTTCGCGGATGAGTCCGATGTGGAGCATGGGTTGTCAGCAGTTGGCCGGTCGTTCATCGCTGGGCAGTTGGAACACATGCGCGAGCTCTCCCTCCTGTTCGCCCCGAACATCAACTCCTACAAGAGATTTGCACTTGGCTCATTCGCGCCGACCGCGATTGAGTGGGGGCGTGACAACCGCACCTGCTCACTGCGTCTGGTCGGACGCGGGGCAAGTCTGCGAGTGGAAAACCGCGTTCCCGGTGGTGACGTAAATCCGTACCTGGTCGTGGCCGCGATGGTTGCCTCTGGACTCGACGGCATCCAGCGCAATCTCGAACTTGGTCCGGAGACAACGGGCAACGCATATGAGTCAACCGGATCACGTGTTCCGCACACGCTTCAGGAGGCAGTAGACCTGTGGTCGCGTTCGGAATGGGTAGCGCAGACCTTTGGTGAGGACGTGCAGGCGCACTATGCAAACATGGGCCGAATTGAAATCGAGGCCTTCGGTCGAGCTGTCACCGACTGGGAGCGCTATCGCAGCTTCGAGCGGTTCTGATCCTTCCAACTACCGATCAACTATCCGTCCTGAAAGAGGCATCTGTGACTGCCGTGCACGAGGTCATCAATCCCACCACCGAGGTTGTCGTTGCAACCATTCCATCGATCTCACTTGAGGAGACTGACGCCGCGATCGCTCGGGCCAAGGTCGCCTTCGTGAGCTGGCGCAACACCGCGCCAGGTGATCGAGCGCGACTCCTGCGCCGCCTGGGTGCCCTACTTGAGGAGCACAACGAGGAGTTGGCCCAGCTCGAGGTGCTCAACGCAGGCCACACGATCGGCAATGCACGCTGGGAAGCCGGCAACATCGCCAACGTCTTCAATTACTACGCCGGAGCGCCCGAGCGTCTGCTGGGTCACCAGATTCCGGTGCCGGGTGGTATCGACATGACGTTCCGCGAGCCGCTCGGGGTCGTCGGTGTCATCGTGCCGTGGAACTTCCCGATGCCGATCATGGGCTGGGGAGTTGCTCCAGCATTGGCCGCTGGAAACACGGTGGTGGTCAAGCCTGCAGAACTCACGCCCATGACGGCGATGCGGATCGGAGAACTCGCCCTCGAGGCGGGCTTCCCGGAGAACGTGCTGCAGATTCTCACCGGGCGTGGCTCGGTGGTCGGCGAGCGATTCGTCACTCATCCGGATGTGGCCAAGGTGGTGTTCACCGGCTCCACCGAGGTTGGGATCCACGTGGCCGAGGGATGTGCTCGTCAGGTCAAGCCGGTCACTCTCGAACTTGGTGGCAAGAGCGCAAACGTCATCTTCGCTGATTCCGATCTCGAGAAAGCGGCGGCATCTGCCCCCGGCGGAGTATTCGACAACTCCGGTCAGGACTGCTGCGCTCGTTCGCGCATCCTGATCGAGCGCTCGGTGATGGATCGCTTCCTCGAACTGCTGGAGCCCGCGGTACTCGGTGTTCGCGTCGATGATCCGAATCTCACGACCACCGATATGGGTCCGCTGATCAGTGCAGGGCACCGGGATCGCGTGGCGTCCTTCGTTGACGACAAGACCAATGTGCTGATTCGCGGAAGTGTTCCCGAGGGGCCGGGGTACTGGTACCCGGCAACTGTGGTTCTGGCTGAATCACGTGAGGATCGTCTTCTGCGTGAAGAGATCTTCGGGCCGGTTGTCACCGTCGTTCCCTTCGATGACGAGGCAGACGCGATTGCACTGGCCAACGACAGTGAGTTCGGGCTCTCCGGCTCGATTTGGACTCGTGATGTCGGCCGCGCGATTCGGGTGGCTCGTGGCGTCGAATCCGGCAACCTGTCGGTCAATTCGCACTCCTCGGTCCGCTACTGGACGCCATTCGGCGGTTTCAAGAAGTCCGGTCTCGGCCGGGAGCTAGGTCCGGACGCCCTCGAGGCGTTCACGGAAGTCAAGAACGTATTCATCTCTACGGAAGGCTGATCAAATCGTGGAACGCTTTACCAACCGCACCGCCGTCATCACCGGTGGAGGAAGTGGCATTGGACGTGCGACGGCGAACCGTCTTGCCTCCGAGGGTGCCAACGTCGTTGTTGTCGACATGAACCTGGAAGCAGCAGAGGTTGTTGCCGCTGAGGTGAAGGGCCTTGCGGTCAAGGCCGATGTCACTGATGCCGACGATGTGGCGCGCATGTTCAAGACGGCCTTCGATCACTACGGCTCGATCGATGTCTCCTTCCACAACGCCGGAATCTCACCCCCAGATGACGATTCGATTCTGACCACGGGCATCGAGGCCTGGGATCGAGTGCAGCGGGTGAACCTGACGTCCGTGTACCTGTGCTGCAAGGAGGTCATCCCCTACATGCAGCGTCAGGGCAAGGGTGCGATCGTCAATACGGCGTCGTTCGTCGCAACGATGGGTGCGGCCACCTCGCAGATCTCGTACACCGCCTCCAAGGGTGGTGTCCTTGCGATGAGCCGTGAACTTGGTGTGCAGTTTGCCCGCGAGGGCATCCGGGTCAATGCCCTGTCCCCTGGACCGGTCAACACCCCGCTCCTGATCGAACTCTTTGCCAAGGATCCTGAGCGTGCAGCCCGCCGCCTGGTTCATATCCCGTTCGGTCGTTTCGCCGAGGCCTCGGAGATCGCGGCAGCCGTTGCGTTCCTGGCAAGTGATGACGCCTCGTTCATAACCGCGAGCAACTTCCTGGTCGATGGTGGTATCTCGGGCGCGTACGTCACTCCGCTGGACTGAACAACAGCTTGACTGAACAGCAGTTCAACTGAAAGCAGGAACAACAGGTGCCCGTCATTGAGTTGGATGAACGGTGGTCGATCACCGGCCATCTCAATGGCGGGTACTTGGCTGCTGTGGCCGGCCAGGCAGCCAGTGAGTTCTTCAACGGTGCTCCGGCTCTTACGGTAAGTGCGCATTACTTGGCGGCCGCCCGTGGTGGTGGGCCCGCTGACCTGGAGATCGTCAGTCTTCGAGACGGACGGCTTTCCACCGCTCGCCTGTCGCTGTCCCGGGAGGGAAGCGCTGTGGCGGAGTTCATCGTCACAGTCGGTTCTCCACGCGACGCTGACGTTCATATCGATGATCTCGAACCATTCGATGGTCCGGGGTGGGATGACTGTGCATCTGCGGGTCCCAACTGGTCCGGCCCCGGGATGGAACTGCTCGATACCCTCAACGTACGTCTCAAGCCACATGATGGTGCCGCGCTCAGGGGAGGCCCACCGAGTGAACATCCGGTCATCAACGGCTGGATCTGCTACCGCGACGGGCGACCAGTGGACGAGTTTCTGGCGATGGCTTCCTGGGATGTGCTTCCACCGACAATCTGGTGTCTTGGTATCCCTGGCGGGATCCCCACTGTTGCAGCTCAGGTAGCTCTCTATCCGGGTGAGATTGTGGGACGGCTGGCCTCACGGGTCCGCGGTCAGTACCTGCACAGTGGCGTCATGGATGAGACCGCCGTTGTGTGGGATGAATCGGGACGAGTGGTGGCCAGCTCGCGGCAGACAGCCATCTACCTGCCACCGCGATCGTCCTAGCGATCAGGAACTGTCCCCGGCTCTGTGACGCGCTGCCTGGATGAGTCCAGCGAACAGTCGCCGATCCTCACTCATCTCCGGATGCCACTGCACGCCAAGGACGAAGGCTGCCTCGGGATCCTCGCAGACCTCCACAGTGCCATCCTCCGCCCAGCCAGTGATCGTCAGGCTGCCCGGATTGTCGACGGCCTGATGATGACTGGAGTTGACGACCGTCTCGGTCGTCTCCATGAGTCGGGCCACCAGTGAACCTGGCTCGAATCGGGCGCCGTGCTCGAGGAAGTGGGCGGGACGAATCCGATGCAGCTCGCCGTATCCGGCTGAGGGCAGATCCTGGATCAGCGTTCCACCGGATTCAACCGCCATGATCTGCAACCCGCGGCAGATGCCCAGGACCGGGATGCCGATGGCTCGGGCGTGACGGTAAAGGGCGCGCTCTGTCGCATCGCGATCTAGGCGCGGCCTGTCAACGGTGTCATGCGCATCCTGGCCATAATCAGCCGGGTTGATATCAGCACCACCGACGAGTACGAGGCCGTCGATGCGATCGACCGTGGCACTGGCGCTCTCGGCATTCGTCACCGGCGGAAGCAGGATGGCAGCGCCTCCCTGGGACTCCACTGCATCGATGTACTGGCGGGGAATCACCGCGGCAACGGTGTCTGCCCAGGCGCCCCAGGTTGAGGGTTCGCTGTAGCAGGAGATGCCGATCACAGGTCGCGTCATGGGTCCATCATTCCGTATCAGTGCAAAGGTGAGACAGTTGGCTTCATGTCTTCCCTTATTCGCCTGGTCCGCGTCACGGACGAGATCTATGTCGCCACGTCCAGGCGCTATGTCACGAACTCCACCGTGATCCTTGATGGCCATGGAGGAGCGCTCGTCATTGATCCGTCCTGGGATGCAGATGAGCTTGCCGCGATCCCCGAGGATCTGCGCACCCTCGGGGTGCGGTGTGTGGCCGGACTGTCAACACATATGCACTACGACCATGTGCTGTGGCATCCGGATCTCGGTGATGTACCTCGCTGGGCCTCAGCGGGGACGGTAGAGGCCATCACCAGCCGTCGTCAGGAACTGCTCGAGCCGCTGGTGGGAGATATCCCGGAAGATCTCATTGCACTGGCCGGTCACCTCGTTCCTATCAGCGGGCCGGTGCTGGACTGGCGTGGACCACGTGCGGTCATCCATGAGCATCATGCGCACGCCCTTCATCACATTGCCGTGGAGATTCCCGATCTGGGCCTCTTGATCGCCGGTGACATGCTCAGTGATGTTGAACTGCCTATGCCCGACTCGGCCGACCAGACCTTGACGACATACCGCGGTGGACTCCTGTCCCTGGCTGCGGTGGTTTCGCGGGTTGATCGGGTGATCCCCGGTCATGGAAGTGTGGGTCGTGATGTGCGCGAACGGTACGAGCAAGACCTGGCCTACCTCGATGATGTTGACCTCACGGGACGCAGCGCTGATGTGCGAATCCCGATGGATGGGAATGTGGAACTACACGCGGAGAACCTCGCCCGAAGTGCCTTCGCAGGTGCCCGTGACAGTTCGTAGATTCATCTGCCTCGCCGCAACAGCGTTGGTCATGGCCGGATGTACGGCTCCGACGAATGTTCAGGCAGAGAAGATCCGCGGCACTATGGCATCGCTGTCTACCCCCCGAGGTTGGCAGGAGCGAACGCCGATGCAGACAGACTGCATGGAACCGAATCTCGACTGTCAGGATCCGAATGCCCGCCGCACGTTCACGACATCATCGGATCTTGTCCGTACCTGCGGCGAGGTGGTGGGCTGGGTGCTCAATAACCCCGTTTTCGAGCATCCGACTGCCATCATCGGGACGACTGAGCGGGGTCCACGTCCAGATGACTGCCTCGCGGAGATACACCTGTACGGCCGGTATGCACTCAAGGCACAGGGTCCGCACGACGCTGTCGGAGATGCCAGCTGGCGGTTGAAGTTGGCTGCCGATTCGCACGGCTTCGGTCTGACTGTCGTTCTGGGGGCACCACCGCGGGTACCGTGACGCGATTCTCACATCAGGTACCCGATTGGACGGAACAGAATCGGCTCTGGCACGGTTGAGGTGGTCGTACAGGTAGTGGAACGAGGAGACATCGATGCAGTTGCCACCCTTGGTAGAGCCCGCCGCTGAGCTCACCGTGGATGAGGTTCGCCGATACAGCCGCCACCTCATCATTCCCGATGTCGGAATGACCGGGCAGAAGAGGCTCAAGAACGCCAAGGTGCTGTGTGTGGGTGCTGGCGGTCTTGGCAGCCCGGCGCTGCTCTACTTAGCAGCAGCTGGGGTGGGCACACTGGGTATCGTTGAGTTCGACACTGTTGATGAGTCCAATCTGCAACGCCAGATCATCCACGGCCAAAGTGATATCGGGCGTTCCAAGGCAGAGTCGGCCCGTGACTCCGTCAAGGAGGTCAACCCCTACGTCAACGTGATCGTCCACGATGTGCGCCTGGATAACGACAACGTTCTCGACATCTTCAGCGGATACGACCTGATCGTCGATGGCACAGACAATTTTGCGACCCGCTACATGGTCAATGATGCGGCCGTACTGCTGAAGAAGCCCTACGTCTGGGGTTCTATCTACCGCTTCGAGGGCCAGGTCTCAGTCTTCTGGGATGAATATGGGCCCAACTACCGCGACCTGTACCCCGAGCCGCCGCCGCCGGGCATGGTCCCGTCCTGTGCCGAGGGCGGGGTTCTTGGCGTGCTCTGTGCCTCCATCGGCTCGATCATGGTCACCGAAGCGATCAAGCTGATTACCGGAATCGGTGACACATTGCTCGGACGTCTGATGGTCTATGACGCACTCGAGATGTCGTACCGCACGGTCAAGATCCGCAAGGATCCCAACGCCACCCCGGTCACCGAGCTCATCGATTACGACGCGTTCTGCGGTGCCATCTCGGCTGAGGCTGCCGATGCGGCCGTTGGCTCCACTATCTCCGTCAAGCAGCTCAAGGAGCTGATCGACGAGCGTGCAGCCGGAGACCGAGACTTCCTGCTGGTCGATGTTCGTGAGCCGAATGAGTACGAGATCGTTGCCGTTCCAGGATCGGTTCTTATCCCCAAGGGTGAGTTTATGAACGGATCAGCCCTTGCATCTCTGCCACAGGACAAGCCCGTGGTGATCTACTGCAAGAGTGGCGGCCGCTCAGCGGAAGTGCTCGCGGTTGTGAAGGGTGCTGGGTTTGCCGATGCCGTCCACGTCGGTGGTGGCGTGGTGGCTTGGGTCAACCAGATCGAACCTGGAAAGCCGGTCTACTAGAGCAGATCAGGACTCATCCTTCTTCGTGCCGAGGCCTTCATCGGTGAAGCCGATCTTGGTGTGGGTGCCGTCGCAGAAGGGCTTGTTCGCCGACTGGCCGCAGCGGCAGAGATACACGCGCTTACCTTCGCGCAGGGTACGTCCGTCAGATCCGCACACGACAAGATCGCCCTGGACTTCATAGGGTCCATTGGCGTGCACCGTGATGGTGGTGGCAGTGGATTCGGGGGTGACCTCTGATTCGCTCATAGCCTGATCCAACACCCTCAGGGCGGGTGGCGCGAGGCGAGACTTAGAAACAAGTTTGATCATGGTGAACTTCGAGTTAAGTAACTGTAGTTCCAGTCAATGAACTCTCAATACGCGCCAGAATTCTGACTGTCAGCCGCCGCACTTTCGGTGGCCTCATATTCTTGCCTGGGTACTCGCTTCAGGTATCGACACACACGTTGGGAATTCGGTATGCCTTACGGTTCCGGTCTTTCTACAGTCGCTTTCGGTGGTTTGGGCCTTGCAACAGGGGTGTATCTGGTGGGCAGTAATTTGCTCAGTTGGATGATTCTCGGTGCGTTTACCGCTGTGTTGCTGACGGTCGCAGCTTTCCGAATCTTCGCGATTGCTCGTAGCAAGTAGCGAACGAGAGAAAGTGCGCCACCGTCGCCCTGTAAACGCAGTGTCGTCTCCTCGGCTGCGGGTGCTGGCTCATTCAGGGATTATCGCGCTGGTTGTTGCGTCGCTGTGCGCGGTAACAGTCCTAGTCGTCTACCAAACTTCGGATCTTGTCTTGATTGCCTACTGGGTGTTAGGGGCAGTCGTCATTGTCCTGTGCCTGTTGGCCTTCCTTGTTGGTAGACGGTTCTCGACCCTCTCGGTTCCAGAAGGGCGCGTCTTAGCCATCGTTCCGGCCTATAACGAAGAGCCCTCGGGTCTGCACAAGACGGTTGTTGCCCTCCTGAATCAAAGCGTCCAGGTGGATGTTGTCGTCATCGATGATGGGTCGAAAAATCCCGTAGTTCCAAGCGTTCATCATCCGCGTGTTCGCTGGATGGCTCAAGAAAATACGGGTAAGCGCGGTGCGCAAGTATCGGTCTTGCGCCAATACGCTCGCGATGACTACTCGTTCATCCTCACAGTCGACTCCGATTCGGAGCCTTACCCAGATGCCGCTGAACACCTTCTTCGTGCGATGAGTAACCCAGCGGTGCAGGCAGCTACCGGGATGATCTACATACGAAACTTCACCGACTCTTGGGTGAGTCGTGCAGCCGATATCGACATTGGAACGTCCTGCGTGATGATGAGGGCGTCTCGTTCCATGTTGGGTTCTCTGGAGACCACCTCGGGAGCTCTGGCCCTCTACCGGAGCTCGCTTTTGTACGACAACCTCGAGGCGTACGCCGTTGAGTGTGGTACTGGTGATGATAGGTGGCTGGCTCTCCGAGCTCTACGTCTTGGAGAGGTCGTCGGGGTAGCTGAGGCTATGGTGGAGACTGATATGCCCTCGACCTTGAAGGGTACTTATCGTCAACGGCTGCGATGGGCTCGGTCGTGGTGGTGGATGCTCCCCTACGTGTTTTCGTATCTGCGGCCAAAGCAACTCCTGAGTCCGGTCTTTGGTCTTGTTCAGCTCGTCTTAACCCCTGCCATCGTGTTGTACATCCTCGCTTCGGTTACGTCGGCTTGGAGTACCAGGTACGCCGACCACTTGGCTGTTCTCGTGGTTTACATGAGCGCATACATCATTGTCCGATACGGTCTGTCGGCTCTTTACCTAGTTGGTCGACCCCGAATGTCCGGCAAGGAGAAATTCAAGTCTTGGCTCTTCGGTACACCAGCCGCGGTCTTCTTGAACGTTATTCTCCTAGTCCCAACAAGATACGTGGCCCTGTTTAAGCTCTTCGACAATCGTTGGCAGACGAGAGACGAAGCCCCGGATCAGCGTTTTGACGTGGTCGTGGATCTTCGTGACACCTCTCTCTTGCCGCCGGCAGTCGTTCAACAGGTACCGCTACCATCCGGCCAAGCGGGCCCCCAGCAACATGATGCCGGTCTCGTAATTGACCTCAGGGATGCTGTCCGAACAGCGGAAAACCCGGTCTGAGATGAGGGGCTGGGCTAGAGCCTTCGCTGCTCTTCTCATTGGGCTAATCTTGTCCGGCGCCCTGGTTTCGGGGTCTGCCCACGCCTCAAACATGGGGCCCCTCGTAGTCTCTCTGACCTTTGATGATAGATCGGAAGAGCACACGTCTGAACTCCAGTCACGTTTCGGAATCTCGTATGCCGTCTTCTGCTTGAAAAA
>CAXBQZ010000005.1:0-79678 GCA_963978055.1 uncultured bacterium | reverse complement strand
CGGTCCACCCCACCCATAACTGGGTCAATCGATGCGACCGCACCGATGACGTCAGCGACCTGACCACCCTCGCACATTGCGGCAGTGGCCTGAAGATTGTTGAACGAAGGATCACGGAAATGTACGCGGTAGGGGCGAGTCCCTCCGTCGCTCACAATGTGCACACCCAGCTCACCACGGGGTGCCTCGATCGCCGAGTAAGCCTGGCCTGCCGGTACATGGAAGCCTTCGGTGACGATCTTGAAGTGATGGATCAGCGCCTCCATCGACTCACCCATGATGTGACGAATGTGCTCGAGTGAGTTGCCCATGCCATCACCACCGATGGACAGCTGTGCCGGCCAGGCAATCTTCTTGTCAGCCACCATGACCGGACCGGGCTCGAGCATGTCAAGGGCCTGCTCGACGATCCGAATCGACTGATTCATCTCTTCAAGGCGAACAAGGAAGCGCCCATAGACATCACAGGTGTCTGCAGTGGGGACCTCGAAGTCAAACTTCTCGTATCCGAAGTACGGCTGTGCTTTGCGGACGTCATATGGAAGACCGGCAGCGCGCAGTACCGGACCAGTGATGCCCAGGGCCATACAGCCGGCAAGGTCGAGGTAGCCGATGCCCGACGTACGGTCTTTCCACACTCCATTGTCGACGAGGAGCTGCGGGACCCCATCGAGCTGGTTTGGAAGCTTGCGCATGACCTCGCGGATCTTCTCAACCCCGCCAGCGGGAATGTCCTGAGCCACTCCACCCGGGCGGATGAATGCGTGGTTCATACGCAGACCCGTGATCATTTCCAGCAGGTCGAGGACCAGCTCGCGATCGCGGAAACCGTTGGTCATTGCAGTGAGAGCACCCATCTCGAACCCACCAGTGGCCAGGCACACGAGATGTGACTGGATCCGGTTGAGCTCGAGGGTGATGATGCGAACCAACTGGGCACGTTCCGGTACATCGTCAACGATGCCAAGCAGCTTCTCGACCGCGTACACGTAGCCGGCCTCATTGGCGATGGGCGCCAGGTAGTCCATGCGCGTCACGTAGGCGACCGCCTGCGTCCAGGTGCGGTACTCGAGATTCTTCTCGATACCCGTGTGCAGATACCCGATACCGCATCGAGCCTCAGTGACCGTCTCCCCCTCGAGTTCGAGGATCAGCCGGAGCACACCGTGGGTGGACGGATGCTGCGGCCCCATGTTGACGACGACGCGCTCCTTCTCCCCTTCGGGGGCAGCAAGCACGGAGTCCCAGTCGGCACCGGTAACGGTGTAGACCCGACCTTCGGTGGTGTCGTATGCACCTGCGTAGATGTCGTCATCAGATGCGTCATCGCCGAGCACATCGCCATATGGCTCTTCGTACGTTACGTCTGCCATCAGGAGTATGACCTCCGCTGATCGGGCGGCGGGATCGTCGCACCCTTGTACTCCACCGGAATACCGCCGAGTGGATAGTCCTTGCGCTGGGGGAAGCCGACCCAGTCGTCGGGCATCAGGATTCGAGTTAGTCCGGGATGTCCGTCGAACACAATGCCGAACATGTCGAAAGCTTCGCGCTCATGCCAGTCATCGGCGGGGTAGACGCTCACGATACTTGGGACATGTGGGTGTTCTGCTGGCGCAGATACCTCCACCCGGATCCGACGGTTGTGGGTGATCGACAGGAAGTGCCATACCGCGTGGAACTCGCGCCCGGTCATATGCGGGTAGTGAACCCCGCTCACACCGGTGCAGATCTCGAATCGCAGTGAGGGCTCATCACGAAGGCGGGTGACGAAGGCCAGCAGGTGCTGCGCTCGGACATGGAAGGTGATTTCACCAGCCTGGATCACAACAGCCTCAACGGCTACGTCCAAACTCAGTCCATCGTCGGCAAGGGCTGCATCAAGTTCATCGGCGATGTCGTCGAACTCTGCACCGTACGGGCGCTGGGCCGGTGCGGGGAACTCCACCAGCCGCACAATGCCACCGTAGCCGGAGGTATCGCCCGAGGCACCGCCACCGAACATGCCCTTGCGGACATCAACCACGGGAAGGGTCGGCACATCAGCGGGAACCACAGTATCCACGACGTTCTGAGGGTTGTCCGTCACCGAAGCAGACCCTTCATATCCGAGGTTGGGGTAGCCGCAAGTGCGATCTGCTCGAGCTCCTCGATCTCCCGCTCACGATTGACGCCAAGCTTCTTGTTCTGAGCCTTCTCATGGATCTTCAGGATCGCGTCAAGAAGCATCTCTGGACGCGGTGGGCAGCCGGGCAAATACATGTCGACCGGGACGATGTGGTCAACCCCTTGGACGATGGCGTAGTTGTTGAACATGCCGCCACTGGAGGCACACACACCCATAGCCAGAACCCACTTCGGCTCAGGCATCTGATCGTAGATCTGACGAACCACCGGTGCCATCTTCTGGCTGACCCGACCGGCCACGATCATGAGATCTGCCTGCCGCGGAGAAGCGCGGAAGACCTCCATCCCGAAGCGGGCGAGGTCGTACCGACCGGCACCTGTCGACATCATTTCAATCGAACAGCACGCAAGCCCAAAAGTGGCTGGCCACATGGAGTTTGACCGGGCGTATCCCGCGAGCTTCTCCACCGTGGTGAGCAGCAGTCCCGAGGGCAGGCCTTCTTCGAGTCCCATGTTTACGACTCCACTCTTCGTTGAGCGATCAGCGTCAGTCCCACTCGAGCCCACCCCTGCGCCATACGTATGCGTAGACCGCAAGAACCGTGACGATGAACACGACCATCTCGATCAATCCGAAGAGTTGAAGTTGGTCGAAGGCCACCGCAAACGGGTACAGGAAGACGATTTCAATATCGAAGACGATGAACAGCATCGCCGTGAGGTAGTACTTGATCGGGAAGCGACCGCCACCAATGGGCTGAGGGGTCGGATCGATTCCACATTCATAGGAATCCAGTCGGGCACGGTTGTAGCGACGCGGTCCAACGATCGACGGGGCAGCTACGCTGAAAACGGCAAACGCGGCACCGAGAATGCCAAGTACAAGAATTGGCAGGTATACCTCGCCCACGACGGCGCGCCTCCTTAGCGATGATCCGGACAGATCCTATTAGTCGATCCCGCAGCGCCGTTAATCGCCCCACGGTTAGACCTAGAGAACTCCCGAGTCGGTTTCCAGCCCCCTGGCTTGCTCCCACGCTATCGATGTGGATCGGTCCCGCACGTTCGCTTGTGAATTCGTTCACGAACCACGACAAGCCTACCGCGATACACACGTCGATAGGCAACTGATCCGTGTGAGTGACGCCCGATTGAGTGTTTGCGCCGGATTCAGCGCGCATGATCAAAAGTCCGTTTTACACCATATGGGAATGTTGAGAATTACATCCCCCCACCTAGGTCGCCATGCGGCCCGAAATCACAGCCCACTGACCTTCCGCACCCGATCTATCCGCGCCATTCCGGTACTGACGATTGCTGGTGCTCTCATCGCCTCGACCGCAACGATCGCGGTCGCTGCACCGAGCACAGCCCTAATGATGTGCGTCAAGGCCGGCGCCAACGTACTCGTACCCAAGGGTGCAACCTGCCCACAGGGCTACCACCCGGTGACCTTGTCCGGAACCCGGGGTCCTGCGGGAGCTGCTGGGGTTAACGGTCGTGACGGATTGAACGGGCACGACGGAGCCCCTGGCCGGGACGGGATCGATGGCAAGGACGGAGTCAATGGCACAAACGGAATCAACGGTCGTGACGGCGCTGACGGAATCGATGGGCTCAACGGCGCTGACGGGGCCACGGGTCCCCAGGGTCCCCAGGGTCCCCAGGGTGACCAGGGCATCCCCGGCGTCGCAGGTGTAAACGGAATCGATGGTGCCAACGGTACGAACGGAGTAAACGGAATCGATGGGCTTAACGGAGTAAACGGTCGTGACGGGCACGACGGCCGCGATGGCGTGGACGGCCTGAACGGAGCCGACGGTCGACCGGGTGCCGATGGAGCCGTAGGACCCCAGGGACCTCAGGGTGACCAAGGCATTCAAGGACCCCAGGGACCTCAGGGTTACCAGGGTGTTCAGGGTGTTCAGGGGGTTCAGGGTGACCAGGGGCCGCAAGGACTCCAGGGCCTGCAAGGACTCCAGGGTCTGCAAGGACTCCAGGGTCTGCAAGGACTCCAGGGTCTGCAAGGACTCCAGGGCGATCAGGGGCCCGAGGGATTGACGGGCCCGCAGGGCTTTCCCGGAGATGCTGGACCGCAGGGACCAGCTGGTCCACAGGGCCCCGTCGGTCCTGTCGGCCCCACCGGTGCCGCCGGGGCAGATGGAGTAGGCCCCGCCTTCTTCAACTCAGGCGGCGCAGTTGCGTTCACCGTCAGCGACTCACACACGCTGGCTCAAATTAACCTAAGCCCGGGCAGCTACTCGATCTTCAGCAGCATCTTCCTCACCGGGGGAACCAGTTCCACAACAACCTCCGTTCTGAACTGCACTCTCTCCCCCGGCTCAGGTGCCACCCGCTTGACCCCGGCCTGGCCATCGGTAAAGGAGCCGGAGGCCAATCTGCGAGATGACGTCATTTGGATGCCGCCCGCGCTCATCACCGTGTCATCGGCAGGTTCAGCAACGGTCTCGGCCATCTGCGCCTCAACGAGCACAACCGGTCTCACCCTCACTGGCACCCTCATGGCCACTCGAGTCACAAGCGCCACCATCTCTTAGGTGGTGGCAGTCGCAAGGAGATCTAGACCACGTTGTGCCACGTCAGGCTGCCGACTACTTCGGTAGCACCTAATCTGTAGGGGTGACCACAGCTCCGCACATAGTTCCGGGACATCCGGTAGTTGTGCGTACTGTGGTTCTCCCAGAGGACCTGGCGGCAAAACCGCTGCTGTCCATGCTGCCCAAGTCCAGTCCGTCCACCACCTGGGTTCATGACGCCCCCGGGTCCGATACCGGACTCATCGCATGGGGTGAAGCCGCGCGCTGTGAGGTAAGCGGGCGCGAACGGTTCTCAAGGGCTCAGCGCTGGTGGGTCGATTGGCTGGCTGACGCAGAAATCGATGACGAGCTCGGGGTTCCGGGTTCCGGCCCGGTGGCATTCGCAAGTTTCGCCTTTGATCCCAACCCAGGCTCATCTGTTGTGCTGGTGCCCTCAACCATCATTGGGCGTCGGAATGGCCTCACTTGGCTCACGGTCACGTCCACGAGTGGCCGCGAGGTGCGTCGGATCATTGAGGCCACCATGGCCCAACTGCGCCACCCAACCGTGGTGCCATCCGCACCCGTAGACCTCGTCTACGGTGATGGCGCGCAGTCGATTTCCCGGTGGCAGCAGGCAGTCACCGAATCGGTCCGACGGATCGATGCCGGTGAACTCGACAAGGTGGTGCTGGCCAGGGATGTGGTGGCACGCAGCGCCGAACCAATCGACACTCGCTTTGTTCTGAATCAGCTGGCAAAGCGATACCCCTCGTGCTGGACCTTCAGCGTCGACGGGCTTATCGGTGCAACGCCGGAGATGCTCGTGCGCAGAATCGGCGACACCGTCACATCGAGAGTCCTTGCAGGCACCGTTCGTCGCAGTTCGGATGCATCATCTGATGCCTCCTTGGCTGAGTCCCTGCTGGAGTCCGCCAAGGATCACGCTGAGCATGCATATGCGGTGCAGTCAGTTGCACACGCACTCTCGGCACACTGCACCGATCTTGACGTGCCTACCAATCCGCGCCTTCTTCGTCTGGCCAACGTTCAACATCTGGCAACCGATGTCACGGGCGTTCTGGCAGATGGCGCGTCAGTGCTGGGTCTGGCTGCCTCCCTGCATCCGACAGCCGCCGTGTGCGGAACGCCCACCGAGCGAGCCCTTGCGACCATCCGCGAACTTGAGGGCATGGATCGTGGGCGATACGCAGGGCCAGTGGGCTGGATGGATTCACATGGTGACGGTGAGTTCGGCATTGCCTTGCGCTGTGCGTCAGTTGAGAACGACCACCAACTCCGACTTTTCGCAGGCTGTGGGCTCGTGTCCGGATCGACGGCCGAGGCTGAGCTTGCCGAATCGGCAGCCAAGCTCGTGCCCATGCGCGATGCACTAACTGCGCCCTGAACTGCCTCAGTCCTGCGGCTGGAGTGCCGCACCGACCTTCTTGTTGATGGTCGAGAGCAGAGCAGCCTCGGACGCGCGGTCACCGACCTTCGCGATGATCACCCGAATACTCCCAGCGACGGCAGCATCATCCAGTGCTGAAACCAATTCGGTGACATCTGTCACCACTGCAACTCCGTCAACAACGGCCGCCTTCGCAACTGCGGCAAGATCAAGTCCGAGTGGTGTTCCGAACACCCGCTCAAAGTTCTCGTGACCGGCCTGCTCCAACTGCGAGAAGATCCCACCCCCATCATTGTCAATGACGACGAACACCAGATCCGGACGGGGTTCATCGTCGCCCACGATCAAGCCGTTGTGATCGTGCAGGAAGGTCAGATCACCGATAAGCGCGTAGGCCACTCCGCCCGTCACAGTGACGATGTCGCCTTCACCGGATTCGTCGATGTGCACAGTCTGTCTCGGTGTTTGATGTGCGATCGCCGCACCCCATGCGGACGAGATGATGCCGTCGATACCTGAGGTTCCCCGGTTGCCAATGACGGCAGGGGATTCAGCATTGTCGCGAATGCGCGAGAACGACTCCAGATACCGCACCGGCCACGATGCCCCAACGAACAGCAGCGCCGTTGAATCCAGCACATCCCAGAGTGTGCGGGCAACATCCGGACCCGTGAGTCCTGGAGCATCATCAAGCTGCTTGGAGATCACCGCGGCAGCACGCGCATCCGCCGCCAACCACCCATCGAGCCAGGTGTCGTCGTACTCGTCATACTCCATCGGCGGTTCCGGCACGACCGAGACGAAGACGGTTGCGTTCCGAGTGGGGTCCGGCCGTCGAACTGCGTCACGACCATCGGCTACCAGGACCAGCGGCGCCTCGCGAATCATCTTGAGCACTGAGCGGGAAAGCCCAGGTGCTCCGACGCACACAACGATGTCGGGCTGATGTTCCTCGGCGAAATGGGAATCTGACAGCAGGATCGGTCCATGAGCGATCGCCGTGTCACCGCTGCGCGCATTGCCACTGGGCTCGCTCAGCAGCGGCCAACCACAGGCCTCCGCCAGAGCGATTGCGGAATCACTGGCCTCAATATCGGCGATATCTCCGACAACCACGACACCCCGCGCGGGCACAACCCGCGAGCGATCTGCATCTGGTCCGGCAAGCAGGGAGAGGATTTCATCAAGGGGTTGTGCAGCTGCCATCCCGAGACGGGCGTCAGCGGCGATCGGCAGCCGCTCATTGGGGTCTGAACCTGGCGCTGCAAGACCAAGTGGCTCGATCCACTTGTCATCTGAGCTTGGTACGAGAGGATCGCGGAAGGGCACGTTGATGTGCACCGGTCCGGAATTCGCAGCCTCGGTGCTCACCGCGACAGCGCGCGCAATCACCGATCTCCAGTAGCGAACCTGACCCTCCCGCTCCTCGGCAACGCCCAGATCATGTGACCATCGGGCAACACCGTCAAAGAATCGTGACTGATCGATCGTCTGGCTTGCACCGGTATCTCGAAGTTCGGGTGGGCGATCCGCTGTGATCGCGATAACAGGTACTCCCGAGTAACTGGCCTCCACCATGGCAGGGGCAAGATTGGCTACCGCGGTACCGCTCGTAGTGACCACAGCCACCGGGTCGCCGGAGACCTTTGCCAGACCCAGTGCAAGAAATGCAGCACTGCGCTCATCCACCCGAACATGTAGGCGCAGTTCGCCACGTGAATCCGCAGAGGCGATCGCCAACGCAAGTGGTGCACTTCTGCTGCCGGGGGCAAGCACAACCTCTGTGACCCCAGCCGCGATCAACTCATCAATGATCACCCTGGCCATCGCAGTTGATGGATTCATCACGACAGAGCCCCCGACTCCAGAAGGTTGCGAACACGCATGAGCCGATCGTTCCACCATTCGACCCGCTCCGGGGCCAGTGAGATTCGCGCCTGTGCCAGCGCGGCCGGATCGGGTTGAAGATGCACGGCAGACAGTCTGCCCTGTTCTGGAACCAACGTCCGCTCGGCCAGGTCTGCGGCGAGCAGACGTCCCGTTCCCAATCCGCAGGCTCGCGGCTCGTGCGGCAGGGCGGCGGCCAGTGCCAGCCCACTTGCCAGACCTATCGACGTGTCCAATGACCCACTCACCGTCACGGGGAGCCCAACCTCGGCTGCCAGCTCCAGACAGACACCTACCCCACCAAGCGGGATCGCTTTCAGGATCAGCACATCGGCGGAGTTACGGATCTGATCGATCAACGTCGGCCCCACCTCGCCGGCAAGTCGGATCCCCTCATCAACTGCGATCGGCACCTGACCTTCGCGCTTCACCACTTCCAGCTCCAAGAGAGTGGCACAGGGCTGTTCGGCGTACTCGAGCCCACCGGCCACATCGTCCAGAATCTGGAGTCGCTCACCCGCCTCCACGGGTGTCCACGCTCCATTGACGTCAACCCGGATCAGCGCCTCATCGGCGCCCGCATCGTCCAGGCCGGCACGTACTGCAGCGATCCTTTCGACATCGGCGGCGAACTCCTGCCCGGACTCGGCCACCTTGACCTTCACGACGCGGCAGCCATCGTTGATCACAGCATCTGAGGCCAATTGATAGGCATCAGCGGCGGTCACAGCGGGGATGATCGCGTTGATCTCGACCGAGTCACGCACAGCGGGTGGCAGTCCCGTCGAGGCTTCAAGCGCGGCCGCGAGCCATCGGGCTGCCACATGATCGTCGTACTCCGGGAAGGGTGCCCACTCACCCCATCGCCGCCCATTACGCACTAGGACACCCTCGCGGTGTGTGACCCCGCGAAAGGTACGTCGAAGGGGCACCGCAAACGGTACGGCTTCATCGAAGTGGACGTCGGGCATGGCCTGCCAATGCCGATTACGGGCGCTTCGGGAACTTCTCGAACTCGGGACGGCGCTTCTCCTTATAGGCATCGCGACCCTCCTGAGCCTCTTCGGTCATGTAGAAGAGCAGGGTCGCGTCTCCGGCGAGTTGCTGGATACCGGCCAATCCATCATCTGCCGCATTCAGCGATGCCTTGAGCATTCTCAAGGCCAGTGGCGACTCCGCAAGCATCTCTCGCGCCCACTGAACAGTTTCACGCTCAAGCTCCTCGATGGGAACCACAGAGTTCACCAGCCCCCAGTCAAGTGCCTGCTCGGCACCGTACTGACGACACAGGAACCAGATCTCACGCGCACGTTTCTGACCGATCTGACGGGCGAGAAGTCCCGATCCGTAGCCTCCGTCGAAGGAGCCGACCTTCGGACCCGTCTGACCGAACCGGGCGTTGTCAGCGGCGATTGTCAGATCACAGACGATGTGAAGAACATGCCCACCACCGATGGCGTATCCGGCCACCATCGCGATCACAGGTTTGGGGGTGCGGCGGATCTGCACCTGCAGGTCGAGGACGTTGAGCCGACCGATCCCCCGGCGAGCGATCTCGTCATCACCGATGTAGCCGTCAGCGCCACGGATTCGCTGATCCCCACCACTGCAAAACGCCGCATCACCCTGGCCGGTCAGGATGATGACACCGACCTGGTCGTCATCGCGCGCAAGGTTGAAGGCTGTCTGAAGTTCGAACAGGGTCTGCGGCCGGAAGGCGTTGCGGACCTCGGGTCGATTGATCGTGATCTTGGCAATCCCGGCATCGTCACCCGTTGAGATCTCGTAGCGGATATCGGTGAAGTCACCTCGTGACTCCCACACCGCACCGGGGAGCATGCTCGAATATGACGGGTCGGCCGCGGCCGGTGAGTCCGCGGGAATCACGGGTGGCAAAACGTACCGAGTGCGCGAATCCATCGTCATCCTTCACTGCTCGTTGCCGAAGCCGACAACCATCTCGTGGATCTTCCGATCCCAGCCTAGGGTTAGTCCTGTGAGAGAGCATCGCGAGGAGGTCGGAGGCCAGCGGCCACTGGACCTTCTGACGATCACTCCAGGTGCGGAATCCGTCTCTATGGTGCTCGCTCGATTGGCTGACGCCTGTGCTGGCCATGGTCCCGCCTTCGGAATTGCTCCGGCTGGGTCTGATGAGTACGCCGAGCGGATTCAACGGGCGGTTGGATTCGAATCGGCAGTCCGCGCAGTTGATCAAGCCGTCGCCCTCGTCATCTCCACCAGTGGATCGCTGGGTGAGCCAAAGGGGGTCATGCTCTCTGGTCAGGCCCTCTTGGCGAGCGCAGCTGCCGCACATGAGTTTCTCGGTGGTCCGGGGAGCTGGCTGCTTGCACTACCCATCACGTCGATCGGCGGCATTCAGGTGCTCATGCGATCGCTGGTATCCCACACGGACCCGGTTGTGCTGGGATCGGTTGGCGGTGCCACCACATTCGATCCTGCTGAGTTTGCCTCAAAGAGTTGGACACTCGACCCGTCACTACCTGCCTACTGCTCCCTGGTGCCTACTCAGATCGCGCGAGTGCTGGATGATCCCGATGCTCTGGCCGCACTGCAGGGTTTCGATGCCGTGTTAATCGGTGGTGCCCGACTCCCGAATGTGCTGGCCGCGCGCCTTGATGAGGCACATGTTCGCTGGTACTCCACCTACGGCATGACCGAGACCTCTGGTGGTGTGTTCTACAACGGCATACCTCTCCCGGGAGCCTCGGCATCCATTGTCGAGCCTGACTCGCACGGGGTCGGACGGATCGTCCTGTCTGGTCCGATGATCGCCCACGGATACCTCGACAATCCTGGGGCCACTGCCACTGCCTTTATCGATGGCACACATCTGACCGCTGATCTCGGTCGCGTTGAGGATGGTCGCCTTGAGGTGGTTGGACGGATCGACGATGTCGTTCAGGTGGGCGGGATCAACGTATCGCTATCGGCCGTCGAGGATGTCTTACGACGCCATTACCGCGATGCAGCCGTTCTCTCTGAGTTCAGTGACGTATGGGGTGCCAGTCTTACGGCCTACGTGGTCGGAACCGTCGACTCGACATCAGATGAACATGTGATGGAGATCGACGCAGTTCTCGGCCGCGCAGCTCGTCCAGCGCAATTAGTACACCTAGACGAACTTCCTTACTCAGCCAACGGAAAAGTAGATCGAGCAGCCCTTCGCGCACTCACCGGAAGCGAATGACCGGCCCAAGCAGGTCACCATATCTGCGCGCAGCCCCGATACCTGAAAGACTTGGCAATCATGGCGAGTATTAACCAGTGGATCGAAGGGGCGCGACCCCGCACACTACCTGCAGCGGTGGCCCCAGTTCTGATCGGTTCGGCGGTGGCCTACATCGAACTTGCCGACAGGATCTCGTGGCCATCCTTCTTCGCTCGGGCCCTGCTGGCGCTAGTAGTGGCACTGGCACTGCAGATCGGCGTCAACTACGCCAACGACTACAGCGATGGCATCAGAGGAACGGACGAGGTGCGCGTTGGCCCCGTACGGCTGGTAGGACAGCGACTTGCAACGCCCACTTCCGTCAAGGTGGCAGCCTTCACCTGTTTCGGGGTGGCGGCTCTGTGTGGCCTCGTCCTCGTGCTGGTAACGCAGCAGTGGTGGCTCATCGCCGTGGGTGTGTCGGCGATCATCGCTGCCTGGTTCTATACCGGCGGGAAGCACCCCTATGGCTATGCCGGCCTCGGTGAACTCTTTGTCTTCATCTTCTTTGGACTCGTGGCGGTGATGGGCACGACGTATGTCCAGACGCTGACTCTGCCGCTGTTGGCACTATTGGGTGGTGTAGCCAGTGGCCTACTGTCCGTTGCGATTCTGGTGGTGAATAACCTGCGCGATATTCCCACCGATCGCCTTTCCGGCAAGCGCACTCTTGCCGTCCGCCTTGGCGATCCGGCCACCCGAAGGCTCTACATCGCATGCGTCCTGATGCCATTCGCATGTGCGCTGGTGACGAGCGTAAGTCATCACGGCGCCCTCATGGCTTTGGTGGCGCTGGTAGGGGCGGTCGCTCCGATTCGCATCGTCAGCTCCGGCAGTGAGGGACGTGCCCTCATCCCAGCTCTGGTGGGAACGGGGAAACTCCTGCTCCTCTACGCCGTCCTATTGAGTGCCGGCCTCGTTATCTTTGGCTGACCCGTCGTCGGCTTTTCCGCTATCTGCTGCTGAATATCCGACGTAGTCGTCGTCCTCGGCACGGGTGGACGCATCGATTCGATCGTTCATCCGCCGGAACACCGACGTGAATCCTCCAACTGCCTGCTGACGACGTCGGTTCAGGACGAAGATGGAGACGACTCCGGAAATCAGGAAGGCCAGCACGAGCAGCCACACATCACGCAGACCGACCAGATAGAGCACAACCAGCGTGACAACAAAGATGGCGATCCGCCACGTGGTGTACGTCAGGACTGGATGCTGCGCTGTGACCTCGGCCGTGCCCGGCTCAGGCGCTGGTCCGGGTTCAGTGGGAGAACTCATATCACTACGGTAGGGCACGCTGTGGTGGACCTTTAACCGGCCGCTGAGTCGGGGCCGGTCTCGTCCAGGCCAGAATCGGTCCGATCACGCTTGCGTTTCATGCGCTGAGACCAGGTCTGATCCCCAAGCCGGCGCAGGAACTCTGGATCGTCATCGGGCGCCGCTGGCTGAGACCGACCTGCGAAAGGTCCACCGCCGGAGGTAGTGGCACGCCCAAGAAACAGCCAGGCAAGGCCGCCGAGCCCGGGAATCAGAACGATGACGATCAGCCACACGGCCTTTGGCAGGGAGCGGACTCGGGCGCTGGGAGTGAGAACACAGTCGATGAGCGCATATAGCGCAACCACGAATAGTGCCCCGTAGAAAATGAATCTCATTGCCTATTCCTCCCGTACCTAGAGGGTACGTCGGATATGACCGTCGTGCCGAGTCAGACCCCGGCGTAGGAGTGCAGGCCGGTGATGACGAGGTTGACACCGAAGTAATTGAACAGGAAGCAGCCAAAGGCGATCAGTGCGATCACAGACGCCTTGCGGCCCTTCCACCCAGCGGTGGCTCGTGCATGCAGGTAGGCGGCGTAGGCAACCCACGTGATGAAGGCCCAGGTTTCCTTGGGATCCCAGCCCCAGTAGCGACCCCAAGCGCTCTCAGCCCAGATTGCTCCGGCCACGATGGCGAAGGTCCACAGCGGGAACATGAAGGCGTGGATGCGGTAGGCCATGGCGTCGAGGGAACCGGCTGGTGGAAGACGTCGGGCGAGCCAGTCGAGCCTGAACGGCTTACCAGCCGCTGCTCGTCGCTCCCCTGCGTCGGCGACTAGGAAGAGCATGGTCACCGCCGCACCAACACAGAATGCACCACCGCAGATAACTGCGGCCGACACGTGGATCACCAGCCAGTAAGACTTCAGCGCTGGTACGAGTTGCTCCGCATCGGTGTAGAGAACTGAGACGGCCAGGCCGAGGGTCAGCAGCACCGGCAGGACGACGAAGATGCCGAGCCAGCGAAGATCACGCTTGAGCGAGAGCACAAGAAATGCGAGTGATACTGCAAATGCCGAGGTGATCGAGAACTCGTACATGTTGCCCCACGGAACCCGCCCCACGGACAGTCCACGAAGGAGAACCCCGATCCCCAGCAGGATGGTTGCCAACCAGGTGATCGACATGGCGATGTTGGCTGATCGACGTCCTGGTGGAAGGGCTCCATCGTTCGGACCACCGAGCGTGGTCTCAACGCGGGTCGCGACGGCTACCCCACCGGACTGCTCACGAACTGGTGTGCTGGCCGCTGGTACAAGATCACGACCGCGGGTGGCGGCCATGGAGATGGCGAATGTGATCATGGCGATCGTGTAACTGGCCATCGCCGCGTACACAAACCGGTTGCTGAACTCAGCCAGCGTCACATTAACCATTACCTGATCCTCCTAATTTCCATGACGGCCGTCACCCAACTCCGCCACCAGAGCCTCAACATCATCAGAGACCGAGGCATGCTCGGAGCGGGTCATACCGGCAACCTCCACAACCGTATCCCCTTGTGTAGAACTCGACACCTTGACCCATACCCGCCGGCGTCGCACGAGCAGTGAGAGTGCCAGCCCCGTGATCGCTGCAATCGCGCTGATCAGAGCCCAGCCCTGCCCTGGATCATGGGCAACAGTGAATGAGGCCCATTGCTTGAACCCGTTGAAGGTCACAGTTCCGTGCCCATCAGGCAGGGTCCACGACTCACCGGGACGCATAGCCTTGATGCCAAGCCTCTGCATATGACTTGTATCGAGCTTGTAGACGGACTGGGGTCGACCACTGTCCAGGCCGAGGTCACCGTCCCAAGCCGACATGAAGACCGCGGGGTCGTCCGGGGCTGGGAAGGTCGAGTGTGGGCCCAGGACTTGGTCGACCGCAGCCGTTGGCAGGAAGAAGCCGGTGAGTCCAAGCTGCGGCACCGTATCAGGAGCCTTCACAACGCCGGTCGAGGTGTAGTTGCCATCCTGTGGCAGGAACACCACCGTATCCCTGAACACGATGGCACCTTTGGCATCCTTCACGGTGAAAGTAGGGGCGTAGCCATGCCCGACGAGATAGGTCTTCACCCCACCAATATCGAGGGGATCATTCACCTGGATGTTGGTGGTGTACGGTGCCGCACCCGGTTCATTCTTCACAGTCACGGCGGCGGAGAACTCTCGAGCGGCACCATTCTGCTGACCACCGCGCTGATAGTCGGCGGTGAACTTGTTGAGGGTAAATGTGAATGGCGGCAGCGACGAGTCATCGAACAGCCGGCCAGGTTGGAACGAGTCGAACTCTGAGCGGGTGTCGGCAAAGGATGACCCCTCACGCACGATTACTGTTCCGCGAAAGCCAGCCAGCGACCCAAGTCCAACTGCGGCGAGCAGGAACAGCAGGGCAATGTGAAAAAGCAGGTTTCCGGTCTCGCGTGCGTAGCCCTTCTCCGCCGCAACCCAGCCACTTTCACCATCAAAGTCCTGAACATCGACTCGCCAGCGCGAACTCTTCAGGACTGATTGAGTGCGTGCGAGCAGCTGTGCGGGCTCCTCACCTTCAGGCAGTGTGAACGACTGATAGTCCGAGAGCCGAGACAGATTTCTGGGCGCCGCAGGCGGTCGAGATCGCAGAATCCGCCAATGCGCCATCATCCGCGGAATGACACAACCGGCCAGCGAGACGAACAGCAGTAGGTAGATCGCGGCGAACCACGGTGAGGCGAAGACGTCGAACATGCCCAACTTGTCCAGGAACCGGCCCATCGTCGGGTTGTCGATGATGTACTGATTGACCTTGATCGGATTGGAACCACGCTGCGGAAAGATAGATCCCGGAATCGAGGCAAGGGCAAGCAGGAAAAGCAGAATCAGGGCCGTTCGCATGCTGGTGAGCGTGCGCCAGCCCCACCGAAGCCAACCCGTAATGCCAAACTCTGCCGACTCGAGTTCCCGCGGCTGAGTGGACAGGGCCGGTGTCTCCACCGATTCATCCCGAAGCTCGGTCATATCGGCACCCCGAACCCACTGGCCCATGAGCGCAGTGCGATGGTGACTGTGTCCCACACTCCAGTGACGAGCAGAACTCCGATCACGACAAGCAAAGCGCCACCGAGTCTCATCACCAGTTCACTGTTTCGTCGGACAACCGACATGGCTCCCAGCGCCCGACGAAAGAGCAGGCCAAACAGGATGAATGGAAGTCCCAGGCCCAGGCAGTACACAAAGGATAGAAGTGCCCCACGCAGTGCACTCCCCTCCGTGAACGCCAGGGTCTGAACTGCAGCCAACGTAGGTCCAATGCATGGAGTCCAGCCCAATCCGAACAGAACCCCCAGAGCTGGTGCTGACCACAGTCCCCAGTCGGGGATGCGATGCAGACGAAGTTCTCGCTGAAATCCTGGTAGGACGCCCATGAAGGCCAGCCCAAGAGCGATAACCAAAACTCCGAGGATGCGCGTGATCGGCTGCTGATACCGGATCAGCGCTTCACCCAGAGCACCGAAGATCAGCCCATAGGAGACAAAGACTGCGCTGAAGCCGAGGACAAAGAGCAGTGAGCCGAGCAGAACCCGGCTGCGCGATTTCGAAGCGACTGGCTCACTGGAAAGTTCCGCGCCGGTGAGACCGGTGACGAACGACATGTAGCCGGGCACGAGTGGCAGCACACATGGACTGAGGAATGAGACAGCACCGGCAACCAGAGCGATGGGCGCCGCAATGAGAAGGGAGCCTGAGATCACAGTGTCAGCGGCACTCATGAGGTCTTCTCACGCATCACCGGCTCGACCATTCCCAGCAGCCTGGAGACATCCACCGGCCCAAGGGCTCGGGCTGCCACCCGGCCCTGCCCGTCGATGACGAGCGTGGTGGGGATTGCCGATGGGGGTAGTTTGCGCCCGAAACTCAGGATCAGGGAGTTGTCCGAGTCGAACATGGACGGATAGGAGATATCGAACCGGTCGACAAATGCGCGGGCGTTGTCCACTGAGTCCTTGCTACCGGATACGACTCCGACGAAGTCCACACCCTTGGGCGAGGTCTGCCCGTACACCTTCTCCAGTGCCGCTGCCTCAGCACGACAAGGTGCACACCACGAGGCCCATACATTGACCACCACAACATGACCCTTGTGATCGGCCAGATTCCAGGAGTCTCCCGTCAGCGTCTTACCGGTCAAGGTGATCGCGGGATCTCGCTCACTCGGGGCAAGGATTATCGTGGAACCATCACCTGCAACATAGTGTTCGGAGTTGTCGGTGGAGCCGGTCACAGCCGAACAGGCCGAAAGCACCAGCGTGGCAGACAGGGCCACCATCAGAGTCCTGACTCTCATGCGGCCCTCCTTTCCACTGTCATCTACGTCATCCCTGCGGGCTGACCGCCGAGATGCTCCTTCGTCCCTGACGTCTGACCAGGGAGCAATGTTCCCTACGCGCCGGTTGCCTTTTGCGCAGCGGCGCCACCCTTGCGGACAAGATCGGCGGCCGGCTCGGTGTAGGTGATCGCCACAAGTCGATCATCCTGAAAGGTCAGCGAGGTGAGACTCGCCAGGTTGCACTGACGGCTTCGGGGGTCGTGGACGAACCGACGATTCTCCGCATCAAGTCGGGCAATCCAGACCGGCAGCTGATGACTCACCAGGACGGCCTCATGACCTCGTGCAGCGTCACGTGCGGTGGCCACGGCACCACGCATACGTGCAGCCACGTCGACGTAGGGTTCACCCCAGCTTGGTCGAAATGGGTTGTACAGGTGTCGCCACGTCTTTGGCTGGCGCAGCACTCCATCACCCACAGCCACCCGTTGGCCTTCGAAGATGTTGTCCGCCTCAATCAGGCGTTCATCGATTCCGACCACGAGATCCAGGTGGGCTGCTAGCGGAGCGGCCGTTTCCTGAGCCCGCTCCAGCGGTGAGGAGGTGATCACGGTGATATCGCGACGAGCCAGTACGTCGCCAACCCGATCTGCCATCTGCCGACCGAGTTCTGACAGATGGAAGTTCGGCAGACGTCCGTAGAGCACCTTGTCCGGGTTGTAGACCTCACCATGCCGCAGCAGGTGGACGGTCGTCTGCTCACTCACACGTACTCCTTGGCGATATCCGGATGTGCGCTTGCCGCTGCTTTCGCTGCTGCGGGAAGGGCACTGACAAGTCGATCCAGTGCGGTGTCGTCATGTGCCGCGGAGACGAACCAAGCCTCATAGGCACTCGGTGGGAGATACACCCCGTTGTCCAGGAGTGAGTGGAAGAAGGCGGTATAGCGCCAGGCCTCCTGCTCACGCGCCTGGTCGTAGTTCGCTGGGGCCTCGGGACGGAAGAAGATGCTGAAGAGGTTGCCAGCCGTGGCAAGACTGTGCACCACACTCTCATCGGTCAGAGCCTGCGAGACCAACTCCCCAACCCTTGCGGCCATCCGGTCAACAGTCTGGTAGACCGCGGGTGTGCACTCCCTCAGTGTGGCAAGCCCACAGGCGGCAGCAACCGGATTACCAGCCAAGGTGCCTGCTTGGTAGACCGGACCGGCAGGAGCCAGATAGCCCATCACCTCGGCCCGACCACCGAACGCTGCAGCAGGTAGACCCCCGCCCATCACCTTGCCAAAAGTGACCAGATCGGGGGCCCAATCGGCCCCGGACTCGAGTTCGAGCCAGCCTCCGCGAGCCACCCGAAATCCTGTCATCACCTCGTCGATGACAAAAAGCGCGCCATGGGCATGGGCAATGCGGGCCAGCTTGCCATTGAAGTCATCAGCCGGACCAATCACACCCATGTTGGCCGCTGCGGCCTCGGTGATGACGGCCGCAATATCGGCGCCATGCTCTGCAAATGCAGCCTCGACCGCCTGTACATCGTTGTACGGAAGGACGATCGTGTCGTGTGCCTGCGCCCCCGTGACTCCCGGGGTGTCAGGTAGGGCGAAGGTGGCAAGGCCGGATCCTGCTGCGGCAAGAAGTGAGTCGACATGTCCGTGGTAGCAGCCGGCAAACTTGATGATCTTTGATCTGCCGGTGAAGCCACGGGCCAACCGGATCGCCGACATGGTGGCCTCAGTGCCACTGCTGACCAGACGCACCTGATCGACTGCGTCAACCCGAGAGACGATCTCCTCGGCCAGCAGTACCTCACCGGCCGTCGGGGTACCGAAACTGAACCCCTGCTGGGCAGCAGCGGCGACAGCCTCGACAACCGCGGGGTGGGCATGTCCGAGAACCATCGGACCCCAAGAGCAGACCAGATCGAGGTACTCACGTCCGTCAACATCAGTGATGTATGGCCCTCGACCCGATGCCATGAATCGTGGGGTTCCACCTACAGCCCTAAATGCACGGACAGGTGAATTGACCCCACCCGGAGTTACGCTCCGCCCACGGGCGAACAACTCTTGGGAGTTGGGTGCCACATCGGGATACGTCACAGTGCTCCTTCACTCAACCAGCGGCCAATCTCGGCCGCCCAGTACGTCAAGACGATGTCTGCACCGGCACGCTTGATACTGAGCACCGACTCAACAATGGCCCGATCGCGATCGATCCAGCCATTCGCCGCCGCCGCCTCGACCATTGCATACTCACCCGAGACTTGGTACGCCGCCACTGGAACATCGCTGATGTCGGCAACCTCACGCAGGATGTCGAGATACGACCCAGCGGGCTTAACCATCACCAGATCGGCCCCCTCCTCGATATCGAGGCGCACCTCACGGGAGGACTCACGTCGGTTTGCCACATCCTGCTGATACGTACGCCGATCTCCACGCAGCTGCGAGTCAACAGCCTCCCGGAAGGGTCCGTACATTGCCGAGGCATATTTGGCGGCGTAGGCCAAGATGGCGACGTCAGTCTGGTTGACATCATCAAGTGCCGCTCGCACATGGCCAACCTGGCCATCCATCATGCCGCTGGTTCCGACGATGTCGACACCCGCATCAGCCAGTGCCACAGCCATCTCCGCATAGCGATCGAGAGTTGCGTCGTTGTCAACGGCTCCGTGCTGGTCCAACACACCACAGTGTCCGTGATCGGTGAACTCGTCGAGACAGAGATCTGCCATCACCACGAGGTCATCGCCGAACGCATCCTTGAGATCCCTGACGGCGAGGTTGAGGATGCCATCCGCGTCACTGGCGGCCGAGCCCACGGGATCACGAACCTCGGGAATCCCGAACACCATCCCCCCGCCGAGTCCGAGAAGGTACGCCTCTCGCGCAGCATCAACGAGTGATGCACGTGAGTGTTGAACAACCCCGGGCAACGAGGTGATCGGCCGGGGAACGTCCAGTCCCTCACGCACGAACACCGGCAGCACCAACCCGGCTGAATGCAGCCGAGTCTCGGCCACCAGACGGCGCATGGCCGGTGAACGTCGAAGGCGACGGGGACGTTCGACGGGGAAGGTCATGGTCAGGTGGCCTTACGCCGAGATCCGCCACGGCGCTTACTCGGACGCCACACGGTTTCACCAACCTCGAGCGCTGCAAGACGCAGGGCGTCACCATGGGCGGCCAACGCCTCGGCAAGTACCGCTACCGATGGAGTGTCAGCCAGAACATCAACGCGTAGGCCATGCTCTTCAGCAGTCTTCGCCGTGGCCGGACCGATGCACGCGATGACCGTGGTGGCGTGAGGTTTGCCGGCAATGCCCACCAGGTTGCGAACAGTGCTCGATGACGTGAAGAGCACCGCATCGAAGCCACCGGACTTGATTGCCTCACGAGTCTCGGCCGGCGGGGGCGCCGCCCGTACAGTGCGGTAGGCCGTGACATCCTCGATCTCCCAGCCAAGATCGATCAGGCCGGCCACGAGAGTATCTGTGGCGATATCGGCACGTGGCAGGAACACCCGATTCATCGGATCGTAGATCGGATCGAACTCCGGGAAGTCCTCAAGAAGTCCGGCACTGCTCTGCTCCCCTGATGGCACGAGATCGGGGCGAACACCAAAGGCGGTGAGTGCAGCAGCCGTCTGATCGCCGACTGCGGCCACCTTCAGGCCGGCGAATGCACGGGCATCGAGTCCGTACTCCTCAAACTTCTCACGGATCGCGCGAACGGCGTTGACGCTGGTGAACACCACCCATTGGAATCGTCCAGAAACAAGTCCGGTAAGAGCACGATCCATCTGCTGCGGGGTTCTGGGCGGCTCCACCGAGATCGTCGGAACCTCAACTCCTACAGCACCGTATCGAGTCAACTGCTCCGAGAGAGCGCCTGCCTGCTCCTTGGTGCGCGGCACCAGAACTCGCCAGCCGAACAGAGGCTTGGTCTCGAACCACGACAGCTTCTCGCGCATCGCAACGGTCTCACCGAAGACGACCAGGCCCGGACCTGCCTGCTTCGAGGCCTTCACCGCCGGCGCCACCTCAGCGATGGTGGTGACCACCGTGCGCTGCTCGACGGTTGTTCCCCCGCGAGTGATCGCGATGGGAGTCGACGTGGGACGACCAGCCGCAGCAAGGATCTTGGCAATCTCGACCACCCGATCGGCACCACCAAGGACCACAAGAGTGATGCGCGGGTCGACATGTTGTGCCCAGTCAACTGCCGGATCATCGGCGTCGACAACTCGGACCTCACGTGCCTTGCCGCCCAGTAGGCCAACTCCGGCGTAGGCGGGGATCCCCGTCAGCGTCGAAACCCCAGGGGCGATATCGAAGGCAACCTTGTTCTTGACCAGAACAGCCGCCTCAGTTGGCAATGCACCATCAAGGAGAGGGTCACCTGAGTACAGACGAACGACGTTCCGTCCACCCTTGGCCGCATCCGTGACGAGCTTGGCCCGGGCTGAGTTCTCAAGCGGCAGACCATAGTCATCGAGTGCGGGCACGATGTTGGTGTTCTCGGACACGAAAGCCTTGGCGATGTTGACCACATCGATATCGGCTATGACCACATCGGCATCACGCAGCAGTGCGGCGGCCCGAAGGGTGATCAGATCGGGATCACCTGGACCTACGGCTACGAGGGATACCGAGCCCATCGGCTTGGTGCGGGAACGGGACGTGCTGGCGCTCATGCGGCGCCTCCCTTCACGGGACGTGAGGTACCGGATTCGAGTGCAGTCAGCAACTGCTCGGCCAGTTTGCGGCCGAGAAGAACCGGATCTGCACTTTCTCCAGTGACGGACTTTCGGAAATTACGGACTCCTGATCCAAGGAATCCGGTGAGATGGGTGACCAGGTCTCCATCCACATCTGAAACAGCGGCGTGGGCACCCACCGGCGCCGAGCACCCCGCTTCGAGCGCGGCAAGGAGCTCACGCTCTGCCGTCACGGCCAGTCGAGACTCGGCGTGGTCGAGTTTGGCCAGGGCGTCATGTAGACGCACATCGTCTTTGACGGATCGACATTCAACTGCCAAGGCACCCTGACCGGGGGCGGGAATCATCAGATCCAGGTCGAGGATCTGTGTGACCTCATCGAGTCGCCCAAGGCGTTCAAGTCCGGCCATAGCAAGCACAACCGCGTCCACCAAACCGTCGTGGACAAGCCGAATGCGGGTATCGACGTTCCCACGGACGTCTACCACGTCGAGATCCGGGCGCATCTCGAGAAGTTGAGCGACGCGACGAGGTGATCCGGTGCCAACTCGAGCGCCAGTCGGAAGGGTCGTCATGCTCAGACCATCACGTGCAATGAGCGCATCTCGGAAATCCGCCCGTCGAGGTACCGCTGCCAGAGTCAACCCCGCTGCGGGTGCGGTTGGCAGATCCTTCAAAGAGTGCACGGCGATGTCAGCTTCTCCGCGCAACACCGCCTCACGCACGGCGGCGACGAAAACACCAGTACCACCGAGTTGAGCCAATGGCGTGCTTCGATCGACATCACCCTGAGTGGAAACCTCGACCAACTCCACCTCAGCACCCATGAGCGCCGCCAATTGGTCGGCGATCATCTGAGACTGTGTGCGGGCAAGTGAACTGGCTCGGGTGGCGACGCGAACACTCATGACACACCACCTGCGAGTTGGTCATAGGTGGCCGCACCGCTGAAACGATCCGGTTCAGCCGCGCTCTCCGAGGCCGGCGTGAGCTGGCTGATCGCCTCGGGATCAAGGTCGAAAAGTATGTGCAGAGCCTGCGCATAGCGGGTGCCGTCGTTCTCAACAGCCAACTCCTTCATACGCACCGTCGGGGTGTGCAGCAGAGTCGATACCGCCCGATGAAGGGAGCGCGACAATTCGTGGACCGTGACGTCATCAAGTTGTGGCAGACGAAGTCGGAGCCGTTCCAGCTCAGCCTCCACTACCTCATCGGCACGTGCTCGAAGTGACACCACCACTGGCTCGACCCGCTGGGCGGCCATAGCACTGACAAAGCTGTCGACCTCGTCGGCCACAATCGCGCGAGCCTGTGCGACATCACGCTCTGACACGTGCGAACCCGGCGCCTGCGCAAGTGATGACAGATCAATCCGGACGACATTCGGCAGATCTGCGATCGCAGGATCTGAATCATGTGGCATCGCCAGGTCAACGACAACGAGCGGAGTCGTGCGGACACGGGTGGCAGCGAGGACCGTCTCGAGATCGAGGATGACTCCCGCCGCACCTGTACAGGTGACCACGAGGTCTACCTCCGGGATGACTCTGCTGAGTTCATCGAAAGCGATAACCTGCGCCCCAAGGCTGTCAGCCAGACGCTGCCCGTTGGCCGCCGTCCGGTTCGCGATGATGACACTTGCCCCGTTGCGCACAAGGACCGTTGCCGCCAACGAGCTCATCGCCCCGGCGCCAATGACAAGTGCGCGCTGGCCCCCAATCGAGCCACCTAGGGAATCTGCTGCCAGTTCGAGCGCGACAGAAACCACCGAGGCACCAGCGTGATCAATCCCTGTCTCGTGATGCACGCGCTTGCCCACCCGCAATGCGGTCTGCCCCAGATCGTTGAGGCTACGACCGATGGCAGCCCCATCCTGCGACAGTCGAAGGGCATTGCGTACCTGACCGAGGATCTGGGTTTCGCCCACAACCAGGGAGTCAAGTCCCGAGGTGACGTCAAAGAGGTGCTGGATCGCCCGCTCCTCGTAACGCACGTAGACGTACGGGGTCAACTCATCTCGCGCAATGCCTGCAGCCTTGGCCAGACGGGCCGTGAGATCGACGACACCGCCATGGAATCGGGTGACCTCAGCGTAGATCTCGATGCGATTGCACGTTGAAACCACCATCACCTCGGCCACATGTGGTGAGGCCAGCAGGTCAGACTGCAGTTCGCGCACCTGATCCTCGACTAGGGCGATGCGGTCGAGGACGGAAACGGGAGCAGTGCGATGGGAGACCCCCACGACGAGAATGGTCACACGATCACCTCATGGGCATCGCCTCGGCGCTGCTCGTGGAAGGCGAGGATCTGCAACTCGGTGGCGAGATCTACCTTGCGCACATGAACTGCGGCAGAGGTGGCAAGTACCACCGGTGCGAAGTTGAGGATGCTCGTGACTCCGCAGTCGACGAGTCGGTCACAGACGTCCTGAGCAGCCGATGCCGGTGTGGCAATCACTCCGATCAGTGCATCTGATTCGGTGACAACCCGTTCGAGATCTGAAAGGGCGGCGATCTCCAGCTGCTGACCTTCTCGTCCGACTCGAACCGTCTCGCCGACTCTCGCCGGATCAGCATCAATCAGGCCGACAACCCGGAACCCGCGACTGGCGAATCCACCGTAGTTGGCAAGGGCATGTCCCAGATTGCCCACACCAACGATCACGACCGGCCAGTCCTGGGTCAGGCCCAGTTCACGTTGGATCTGGTAAAGCAGGTAGGCCGCGTCATACCCAACCCCACGCGTTCCGTAGGAGCCGAGGAACGAGAGGTCCTTGCGGAGTTTGGCACTCGAGACCCCACTGGCCGCAGCCAACTCTTCGGACGAGACCGTGACTATTCCACGCTCAGTGATCTGAGACAGCACCCGGTGATAGATCGGTAGCCGAGAAACAGTGGCCTCGGGGATGCCGCGTCGCAGCGCATCGTTGGCGCGACTGTTCGGCATGGATATCAACCCCAAGGCAGTAGATGCCTTGAGCGTAGGTAGTTGTGAACGAAGGCACAAAGTCGAAAGGTGCCTGCGTTCCAGTATGTGGACACCTCACCGTGTGACGTGCGTCACAACTTTTGACCCCCGGTGCAAAGATTTGACAATCCGCGGCCTGAGCCGTAAGGACGGGCAAATCTCATATCCCCGTTGGGGTTACGCGCGCGCTGCGGCCCTCTCGGCCCGCGCCGCACGCTTCTCCTCGAAGACCTCGGCCTCATGATTGAGTCCAACCATGAATGCCGCCAGCTCATCTCGAGCCTGCTCACCTACTGGACCGAAATCCGTGCGATCCCACACGTTCCAGGCCCGCAGGACCGGGGCGAGCACTTCGTCGTGATGAATGCGCAGGTCATAGATACCGGCCAGGGCGATCGCCAAGGATCGACGCATGAATCCGTCAACCTCGGCCCCCGGCATCGCGAAGTTCTTGGCGACCTCAACCACAGCCACCATGGAGGCATCAGGGGCAAACTCGAATGCCGCCGACATGATGTTTCGGTAGAAGAGCATGTGCAGGTTCTCATCTGCCGCAATACGAGCCAGCAGGCGATCAAGGCCCTCATCGGTGGTGTGCCGACCGGTATTCCGATGGGAGATGCGCGTCGCCAACTCCTGAAAGGAGACATAACCCATCGACTTGAGCACATGCTCCTCATTCGAGGAGGAGAACCCACGGCTCATATGTGCCATGCGCTCCTCTTCCAGAGCCACTGGATCCACTGCGCGGGTGACGGTCATGTAGTCACGCATAGCGATGGCGTGGCGAGCCTCTTCAGCAGTCCATCGCTGAACCCACTCACCCCAGGCGCTCTCACGTCCCGTGATATCCGATAGCGCTCGGTGGTAGCTCGGAAGGTTGTCCTCAGTCAGGAGGTTCACCACCAGAGCGGTCCTTGCAACTCCGTCTACGGGAGACTGCTCCTCATTCCAGGCCACACCACCGTAGATTCCGTCGAAGTTCGTCCCCTCTGCCCACGGGATGTATTCATGTGGCATCCAGTTCTTGACCATGGACAGGTGCCGGTCGAGCTCAGTCGCAGCAACAGGTTCCAACTCGCGTACAAGCGTGGTGGAATCGGCAAGTTCTTCAAGCGTGGGCATCGAATCTCCAAACGTGGTTACGCAACCGTAGCCTCAGCCACACCATACCGCGCCAATAACCTGATCTCCGCGGATCGAGCGTCTTCGTGCGCAATCACACACCCGCTATTGCGGCCTCGGTTGAGTGAGAGCTCGACGAAGTCGAGCCGCATCAACCCGCCAGAAGTCATGTGGTTTGGAATCCACGAGGATGACCGGAATCCTCTCCCAGTACTGGTCTGCCAGCTCTGGATCGTCCAGGATCGAGAGTTCGACGAAGGACTCTCCCAGCTCCGTACAGACCTCTGCAACTACAGACCGTGCAGCATCACACAGATGACAGTCAGGCTTGCCGACGAGCGTCACGCGCGGGGATTCCACATGACGGATCGTGCCACAGCGGAAAGTAGGTACGCTTGTCACGTGGAGAAGTCACGTGAGGACGCCGATCTGCTCCGAGCGTCCAAGCGCGCCGGGGCGGCCTCCGCGGCGGCGGCTTCCGTAGCCGCAACCACTCTGACCGAGCCCGACCTGACGGGTGCCGCATTCTTCGACGTCGACAACACCGTCATGCGAGGGGCAAGCATCTTCCACCTCGCCCGAGGTCTGGCTCGCCGCAAGTTCTTTACCGCCAGAGAGGTCGGTGACTTCGCGGTCAAGCAAGCCAAGTTCGTCATCAACGGATCTGAGGATCTCGACGATATGGCCCAAGCCACCGAGGCCGCCCTCGCCTTCGTGAAGGGAAAGCGGGTTGAGGATGTGGTGGGGCTGGGCGAGGAGATCTTCGATGAGCTCATGGCCCGCAAGCTCTGGCCCGGAACCCTCGCCTTGGCACAGGGCCATCTCGATCGAGGTCAGCGCGTGTGGCTGGTAACGGCCACTCCCGTGGAACTGGCATCCATCATCGCCGAGCGGCTGGGCCTGACCGGTGCACTTGGAACAGTGAGCGAGATCGAGGACGGGGTCTACACAGGACGTCTGGTGGGTGCACCCCTGCACGGGAAGGCGAAGGCAGAAGCCGTTCGAGCACTGGCCGAACGGGAGGGTCTGGAACTCATCCGGTGCACCGCTTACTCCGATTCGGCCAATGACGTCCCGATGCTCTCCTTGGTGGGACGAGCCGTCGCGGTGAACCCTGATGCGGCCCTGCGCTCACATGCACGCGCCGTCGGATGGGAGATCCACGACTACCGTCGGGCCAGATTCGCAACCCACTACTACATTCCCGCAGGCCTGGCTGCCGCCGCAGGAGTGGGTGTGGGCATTGGCATCGGAATCGGAGCCGCCCGAGTGCGCAAGAACGGCTGGCCAACGCTCTAGGCAGCTCACCTGCCTGACACCAGACCGTCAACTCCAGACGGACGTCCGCTCGGTAAGCAGTCGGTAGAGGGCCTGCTGGATCGTGTCGCGCACATCATCAGCCAAGTTGAACACCAGCAGGGCATCCTCAGCCGATCCGGCCGGGTACTGATCTGTTGGAATCGGCTCACCGAACTCGATGATCCACTTACTCGGCAGGGGTACCAGCCCTACCGGACCTAGCCAGGGGAAGGTGGGTGTGATCGGGAAGTACGGGAGATTGAGAAGGCGAGCCAGTGGCTTGAAGTTTGCCAGCAGTGGATAAGTCTCCTCGGCACCCACAATGGCAACCGGGATGATCGGCACTTGCGCCTTGAGAGCCGATGAGATGAATCCACCCCGACCAAACCGTTGGAGCTTGTAGCGCTCACTGAAGGGCTTACCCACCCCCTTGAATCCTTCGGGCCAGACCGCCACAAGTTCGCCGGCCTTTAGAAGCCGATCCGAGTCCGCATTACAGGCCAGAGTGTGACCGGCCTTGCGCGCCAACTCACCCAGAAATGGAGTGGAGAACACCAGATTCGCCCCGAGCATGCGCAGATGTCGATGAGCCGGGTGGTGATCGTGGACAGCCAATTGAGTCATCAGCGAATCAAGAGCGATAGTTCCCGAGTGGTTGGCGACGATCAGCGCACCACCCTCGGCCGGAATATTCTCGATCCCGCGCACCTCCACCCTGAACCAATCCTGATACAGGGGACGCAGACTCGCCATCAGGACGCTGTCGGTAAGATCTGAGTCGTAGCCGAATTCATCAATGGTGTAGTCACCGGTCAAGCGCCTGCGCAGGAAGTCCAACCACATCGCCACGGAACTCGGGCCGGCCAGTGTGCTCTCCCCTGGCTCCCCAGCGTTGCCCTGAACCGAGGAGAGGTGGCGATTGCCGTGGGGATCGCTGTCGAACGGGATGATCTTGGCATCAGCCATGTGCACCCATCTCCTCCTGCGTGCCGAGTGGTGAGCCGCCCTCCGTCTTTGTGATCGAACCGAGTGCGTGGGCGATATTGCGCTCAAGTGCCTCGATCCGGTCAGTTGGGATCGAGTAGGGGAGCTCCTGGACGCGCAGGAACTCGGCGAATGCCGCAGGCGTGGTGAACCGCGGCGTGAAACCGAATTGGCTTACCAACTTCGACGTATCGAGTCCGCGACCATAGGTGAGATAACGAATCTGATCCGGGGTGAAATCCCCCAGACCCGCCCGTCTGACCCAGCCACCGACCATGCCCATGAACGGTTCGAAGACCGGGATGCTGGCCTTGCCTGCCTGGCGGATGGCTTGGGAGAGCATGAGGAACTCGTCACCTGCGACATTGAACACCCCGGGATGATCTGACAGGGTCGCCCGCTTGATCACCTCGAGCCCATCGTCCTCGTAGATGAACTGCAGTCGTGCATCATGTCCGAGAACAGTCGGCACCAGCGGAAGGGCGAAGTATTCAGCCATCGGAGTGTCTGCCTTTGGTCCGATGAAGTTGGCAAAGCGCAGGGTCGTCACACACACATCCGGCCGCCGCCGGGAGAACGCTCGAACATACCCTTCGACGTCAACAGAATCCTTGGCCCAGCCTGAGGTTGGTGGATGCCGCGGCTCGGTGTCCTCGGTGAAAAGAGCTGGATCCTTGGGTCCCGAACCGTAGACAGTAGATGACGACTTGACGATCACCTTGGCGATTTGGTCAAGCCTCTGACAGGCCGCCAGCAACTGCATCGAGCCGATGACGTTGATCTCCTTCATCGTCGATCGACCACCAGCCTGCACGGGAGTGGAGATGACGCCCATATGCACGACGGTGTCTGCCCCGGTAGAGACCAGGACCTTGGAGATCACGGGATTCCGAATATCAGCCCGAAAGAATTCGGCCCCACCGATGTCCTCACGTGGTGGAACGATGTCTACGCCGATGACACGATCGATCGACGTCTCTCGCGACAGGATCCGCGCCATCCTGGAGCCCAGATGACGGGAAACCCCGGTGACAACCACCACCCGAGCCATTGCGCCTCCTGGAGTCCAACAGTTCGATAATGCACCATCGAGACACCACAACGGGCGATAACCCGAAGGTCATCGCCCGTTGGAATGACTTGAGCACGTCTGGCGTCGATGACGCGCCAGACGTCCTACTTCTTGTTGCGACGCTGAACGCGTGTCTTCTTCAGAAGTTTGCGGTGCTTCTTCTTCGACATCCGCTTGCGACGCTTCTTAACAACGGAGCCCACAGGCTAACCTCACTTGCTTTGGACCGGGTGCCCGGCGGGCAACCATGTGACGTCATGTGCGACGACCGCACGTGTGTTGACACAGCCTACCGGCTCCGATGAGCACCTGATCAGGGCAGGTACCTGCAGCGCCGTTGCCACTGTGCTGACGCCTCGGTGACAGCGCTGCCGATGAGCAGCGGACATCAGCCTCGGCGACTGCGACTACGCGGTCTCGACGAAAGAATCCCGCAGATAGTCGTGAACTGCCTGCTCAGGAACCCGGAAGGATCGGCCGACCCGCACAGCAGGGAGTTCCCCACCATGTACGAGCCGATAGACCGTCATCTTTGAGACCCGCATCGCGGCGGCTACTTCAGCCACCGTCAAGAACTTGACCTCGGCCAGAGGTCGTTCATTGCCTGCCATGTGCGCACGTCCTTTACAGCCCGCACGTGGCGAGATCGGCTTCCCCACCGCACTCGCGACAACACGTCCGGACTTGTTACTGGATGGAGAGTAGTGGTCAGGGAGGCAAATGGGGAAGGCGTATACGGTCACAATCCGTGTGACCATTCACCCGAATAGCCGCTAAACGGACGATTGGCTGTTCAGAATCCGTGATACGGGTCGGCGGCAAGACCATGCCAGGGGTACACGGCCTCACGCGTTCGGAGCACGGCGGCATCTAGTGGATTTGCCGGGTCGTACCCCCGCTCCCAAAGTCGAACCGAAGGCATGACCCCATCTGTCATCACGATCGGAGCCTGGACTGCGAGTCGAGCACCCACCAGGTCCTGCCAGGTCTGAGGCACCGCAGTTGCGGGGTCTACCGGTGCTCCGACAACCTCACCAATCAGATGGGACCAAGCCCGAGGAACAACATCCACCCAGGAGTAACCACCACCGCCAACGGCAATCCAACGTCCATCGGCGAACTGGTGCGCAAGGGCGTGGAGCAGTGCGTATGTCTCCCGCTGGCCGTCCACCGAGAGCTCCAAATGGGCAAGTGGATCAAGGGAATGTGAGTCACAGCCCTGCTGCGTGAACAGAATCTCCGGCGCAAAGTCCTCGAGGAGTTGCGGAACGACGCCGTGGAAGGCCCTGAGCCAGTCGTTGTCTCCGGTACCCGGTGGTAGAGCCACGTTCACTGCAAACCCCTGCGCGTCCGGGCCGCCGATCTCCGAAGCAAACCCCGTCCCGGGAAACAGGGATCGTCCCGACTCGTGCAGTGAGATCGTCAGAACCCGCGGATCATTCCAGAATGCGGCCTGCACACCATCTCCGTGATGCACGTCCACATCGATGTACGCCACTCGCTCAACCCCATGATCAAGCAGGTAACGGATAGAAACAGCAATGTCGTTGTAGACGCAGAATCCGCTCGCCGCCCCTGGCATCGAGTGATGTAGTCCACCGGCAAGATTCACGGCGTGCAGACTGCGTCTTTCAAACACCGCTCGGGTTGCTGCCAGAGTCGCACCGCATACCGCGCGCGCAGCCTCATGCATACCCGAGAAGACAGGCACATCAGAAGTACCGAGGCCTCGAGCCACATTCACATAATCGGGATCAACCGAGGCCTGTTTGACGGCATCGACAAACGCGGCCTCATGAACCTTCAGCAGAAGGTCTTCATCGATCTCGTCCGGGCTCACAACGGAGACGTTCTCCCGATGCACCAGGCCGAGATCCGCCGCCAGCATCATCGCCAACTGCACCCGAATCGGCGCAAGGGGGTGACCACGACCGAAGTCATATGCCGCAAGCGCGTCATCCCAGACGATCGTCGCCGGCCCCGTCATCTTATGCCCGTTCTACAGCACAACTAGTGGCCAGAAGCCAACTGCTGGCTGCGATTTCGGGCTGCTTCCAGAGCCGAGATGAACGCCGCGCGCACCTTGTGATCATCGAGTTCGCGCAGAGCGGCGACTGTGGTTCCAGCCGGTGATGAAACATTCTCGCGCAGCACACTCGGGTGCTCACCCGTTTCTCGCAGCATGGTTGCTGCACCGTAGACAGTCTGAATCACGAGTTCGCTAGCGGTCGCCCGTGGCAGGCCCAGAACAACACCAGCCTCGATCATCGCTTCCACGATGTAGAAGATGTATGCAGGCCCCGAACCACTGATGGCCGTGACTGCATCCTGGTACTTCTCGGGGACTCGAACCACCTTGCCCACCGCCCGAAGGAGTTGCTCCGCCTCGTCCAGATGGGCCTCATCACAGTGCTCACCACCGGAGACTGCTGCCATCCCTTCATCCACAAGGGCCGGAGTATTTGGCATCACGCGCACGACCGGTACCCCGGCAGGCAGATGTGACTCCAGGAATTCCGTGGTGATGCCTGCAGCCAGAGAGACCACCATTGCACCCGGCCGCACATGCCCAGAGATCTCATCGCAAAGTGACCCCATGTCCTGTGGCTTGACGACGAAGACGAGCGTGTCGGCAGCGGTGGCAGCTTCGACATTGGACACGACCGAGACGCCGTACTTCTCAACGAGTTCAGCAGCCTTGTCGGGTCTGCGCTCGGTGACCAGTACCTGATCCACCGGGCGTCCCGCGCGCAGGAGTCCGGACAGCAGGGTTTCCCCCATCACACCGGCACCAAAGATGGCAATCAGTCCCATGTCTAACCTTTCGACGTCAGCGAACGTGCCAAGAGTCCCAGATTGGCAGGTCGTTCAGCCAACCGTCGCATGAGATATCCGTACCACTCCTGGCCGAATGGTACGTATACGCGCATCCGCTCACCAGTGGCTGCGAGTCTCAACTGCTCATCAGGCCTGATTCCGTAGAGCATCTGGTACTCGTAGCTGCCCTGTTCACGACCCGACTTCACCACAAGAGATCCAGCAATCTCGATCAGGCGGGGATCATGGGTGGCGAACATCGGGTAGCCCGAGCCCGCCAGCAGAACTGCCATGCAGCGGACGTACGAGATGTCGATCTCGTGCTTGTCCTGATAGGCGACCGACGCCGGTTCACTATAGGCACCCTTGCACAACCTGATGCGGCTGCCCGGATACGAGAAGTCGACACAGTCACCCTGAGTCCGATGCAGATAGGCCTGCAGGACCAATCCCGTTGATGGGAAGTCGTCTCGAAGTGCGCGGACGATATCCAGCGTGCTGTCGGTGGTGGTGTGATCCTCCATATCGACAGTGACGGTGGTTCCCACCTCAGCTGCTTTGCCACAGATGGCTGCGGCCAGGTCCTGGGCGATACTCAAACCATCGGTGGGAAGACTCAGTCCAAGGGCCGACAACTTGATCGACACCTCGACTCGACTAGCAAGATCAAGCTCGGCCAGGGCAGCGAGCAGTTCGGTATATGCCGCAGCGGTGGCTCGCGCCATCGCGATGTCGGTCGTGTCTTCACCCAGATAGTCGACGGTGGCCAGGCGGCCGGAATCGGAAAGCTCCTGACATACGCGCACAGCATCGGAAACCTCAGTACCGGCTACGAAGCGACTAACCAGCGACTGAGCTGCCGAATTACTTCTGGCGATCTGCTCAACCCTGTTGTTTCGCGACATAGCCAGAAGTGTCGATCTCAACAAGGACGTCACCACCTCATGCAATCAGTCTGCTACGAGGTTACTCTGCCGCGGCCCCACGAGTGGGGACGGGCGTGGTCAATGCCTTCTGCATTGCCGGAGCCACGAGTGCGACGAACGCGTCCTCATTGGCTGAGGCAAAGGGTTCGACCTCGAGAACGTAACGGGCCGCTACTGCACCAACAAGATGTGCCATGGCGATATTGACGCGGAGTCGGGCATCACGCACACCCAAGACAGCGGCCACGCGATCAACGACCTCGGACTCCAGAAACTCCCTGATGACCTTGACCGAGGACAGGGACTGCCCTTCAGGTCCAAGCAGTTGCTGAAGCTGCAGTCGCGTGTCGTCATCATCGAGCAGCCGGAGGGTGACACGAGCCAGGCGCTCACCCAGTCCCTCGATTCCTGGTGCGATCAGCCCGTTGATCGAGGACACCGGGTCGAAGGGCAGCCGCATTGCGGCGGCGAACAATGCCTCGCGGTTGTCGAAATAGCGACGCAGAACATCCGGCGCAACACCGGCTGCGGCAGCCACCCCCTTCAGCGTTGTGCCGAGGTAGCCGCGACTTGCGTAGGCCGCGCGGGCGGTGTCGAGAACGCGGCTGGCCAACTCGTCAACGGCGCTCCCATCACCCTCAGAGCTGGAGTCCCGTGGATCATCAGCCATCATGACTCACCGGTGATGTCGCTTCCACAACGAGATGATCGCGGGCGAATCTGAGCGCATCCCTGAGGTCTCGCTCACGGGAATCCCGGTCAACCGCCTTGCGCGTGGAGATCTCGACGACCACCTGCCCATCGAAGCCCCGGTGACTGATGCGCTGCAGAAGGGCACCACATGGCTGTGAACCCTGACCTGGAACCAGATGCTCATCGCGATTCGAGCCGTTGCCGTCGGCAAGATGGATATGGACGAGACGATCGCCGAGATCGTCGGCCATCTCCAAGGCATCCGTTCCGGAGACCGACGTGTGCGAAAGATCCAAGGTCGCGTGTCGGTAGTCCTCATCCCTGATATCCCATCCGGGAGCATAAGCCGCGAACTCCCGGGAGGCGGCCCGCCACGGAAACATGTTCTCGACAGCGAACTTCACGTCCGTCTCGTTCTCCATGGCATCAATACCTGTCACGAAATCCCGAACGTAATCCCGCTGCCATCGGAACGGAGGATGCACCACGACGGTGGAGGCGCCAAGTAGTTCGGCGGCCGCCTTCGCTCGCTGAAGCTTGCCCCAAGGCTCAGTTCCCCACACAGCCTGACTCACGAGCAGGCAGGGAGCATGAATCGAGGTGATGGGAATTGCGTAGTGGTCCACAAGCCGCTGCAGAGCTATCGGGTCCTGCGAGACCGGATCCGACAGGACCATCACCTCCACGCCGTCATAGCCGAGTCTTGCCGCCATCTCGAAGGCAGCAGCAGTTGATTCAGGAAAAGTCGACGAGGTTGACAGCGTGACCAGTGGACTCACGGCGCAACCTCCTTCTCCACATCGGCCGAATCAGCGTGGCCAGCATTCCCTGCCCTGTATCGAATAAACGTCACGATGAGCGCGCCAACCGCACCGATCGCAACCGCAATCAGTCCCTGATGGTTGGGCAGCCAGGTCAGGGCGAACAGGCTAGACAAGGGCGGGATGAACAGAACTCCCAGGAAGCCCGCCAGCATGGCCAGAACGATGGCCCAGCGGATCGGATTGAGGGGTCGAGCCACCTGAACCAGAACCCACCATGCAACCGTGAACAGAGTGATCACGGCTGCATTTCTTGCCTCTGAAACATCACCGATGAAATGCAGGACGTACCCGTACGTGGTGTACGCGGCCACCGCACAGATGAGCCCGGCTGGAATGGCAAATCGCAAAACCCGGCTGAAGAACCCCTTGCGGAATCTCTGGGTGTTGGGCATCAGAGCCAGGAAGAACGCAGGAGTCCCGATGGTCAGGGCCGTAACCACGGTGAGATGTCGGTTGAGGAAGGGGAACGGCAGCACGAACAAGACCGTCGCTATGGAGATCGCGGTGGCATAGAACGATTTGGTCAGGAACAGGTCAGATACTCGCTCGATATTTCCCAAAACCCGACGACCTTCGGCCACCACCGATGGCATCACGGCAAAACTGTCGTCGAGCAGTACCAACTGGGCCACCGATCGGGTCGCTCCTGCTCCTGACCCCATAGCAATGCCGAGATCCGCGTCCTTCAGCGCCAGGACATCGTTAACCCCGTCGCCGGTCATTGCCACTGTGTGATCGCGGCTCTGCAGGGCTCCAACCATGGCGCGCTTCTGTGCGGGTGTCACCCGACCGAAGACGCTGTACCGCTCAAGGACATCCGCCAACTCCGCCTGATCAGTCGGCAGCTGACGAGCGTCAAAGGGATCATCAGCACCGGGAATTCCAGCCTGCGCCGCAATCGCTCCAACAGTCACGGCGTTGTCACCGCTGATCACCTTGATTCGCACACCCTGCTCGAGGAAGTACGCAACAGTGTCGGCTGCATCTGGACGCAGGGTCTGGTCGATGACAACAAGTGCATGTGGCTGCACCCCGGCAAGGGGACGTTCCACATCCAGGTCAGCAGTGGGAATGGAGCCCAGCACGATCACACGTGCTCCCCCGGAGGCCAGCTCATCGGCTCTGCCGCGAACCACATCACCATCCGGCAGCAGCATCTCGGGTGCACCGAGGACCCATGAACCATGTTCGACGAAAGTAGCCGCGGACCACTTTCGGGCACTTGAGAACGGGATCGCTGCCTCCACCGTCCAGCCATCGGGTGCAGACCAGCGATTGATCACAGCCATCAGAGTGGGGTTCGGCTCTGGCTCACTGGCACCCAGGGCGCCAAGCGCTGCCTCCACCGGCTGGGATTGGTCCAGAAGAACAAGTTGCTGCACAGCCATACCGGGTTGGGTGAGTGTCCCCGTCTTGTCGACGCACACGACGTCCACGCGGGCGAGAACTTCCACCGCAGGCATGTCCTGAACCAGCACCTTGCGCTCGGCAAGGCGAATAGTGGCAACAGCCATGGCAACACTGGTGAGGAGCACGAGACCCTCTGGGACCATCGTGATGATTCCGGGAACAGTGCCGGCGATTGCCTCGCGAAGGCGACCGTCATTGGCACGGTACTGCGAGATGAACAGCGCGATTCCGATGGGGAGCAGTGCCCAGGAAACGATCTTGATGAAGCGCTGGATGGAGTTGCGGAGTTCTGAGTCAGTGACGGCGAACTTCGAAGCCTCCGCGGCGATTATCGACGCATAGGACTCGGCCCCCACCTTCGTCGCCTGTACGACACCAGAACCAGCGACGGCGAACGATCCCGACAGAGCCGGAGAACCGATCTGCATCGGCACCGGATCGGCCTCACCTGTGAGCAGAGATTCGTCCAGCTCAAGTCCATGGGACTGGAGCACGGTTGCATCGACGAGCATCTGGTCGCCGGTGCGGACCAGAATCACATCGTCGACCACGATCTGATCCGGGGGGATCTGGGTCTCAATCCCGTCACGTCGCACAAGTGCCTGCGCCTGCCCGACCAGGGACAGCTTGGCGAGGGTCTGTGCCGCGCGATACTCCTGAATGATGCCGATGGCCGTGTTGATCACGATGACAATTCCGAACAGGGAATCGATCAGCGGGGCCGAGGCGAGCATCAGAATCCACAGCCCACCGATGAGGGCGTTGAAGTACGTCAGAGTGTTGGAACGAATGATGCTGCCAAGACTGCGCGCATTTCGATTGTTGACGATATTGACGCGCCCGTCTGCGACCCGTTCGGCAACCTGGCCCGAGGTCAAACCCACCATGGGATCTACGGAGGCCAGTACGTGCTGCGAGGTCACGAATAGATCCTGTCAATTCGCTCCAGGATCACACCTTCCCGCAGAGCCCACGGACAGATCTCAAGTCTTGTTATTCCAAGTAAATCCATCGCGGCCTCGGCCACGATTGCACCTGCGAGCAACTGACGGGCTCGACTCGCGCTCACACCCGGGAGCTCAGTTCGCTCTGCAACCGTCATGCCCGCGAGCTTGGGCACCCAGATCCCCAGATCAGACTTGTCCAGACTCCGGCGAACGTAGGGTCCATCACTTGACGGAGCGGCTCCGCCAATCCGCGCAAGCGACCTGAATGTCTTGCTCGTGGCCACCATATGCCTCGGTCGACCCTCACGACCGAGGCGGCCGGTGACCTCCGCGATGGTCATGCGTACATGCTTGCGAAGTGCCTTCAATTCATCAGATGTGGGAGGGTCGTTATGGACGAACGCACGGGTGAGCCGCCCCGCACCGATGGGAAGTGACACGGCAACATCAGGAGCCTCATCCGCTCCAACAGCGACCTCGAGGGAGCCCCCACCGATGTCGAGAACGAGCAGTCGTCCAGCGGACCAGCCATACCAGCGGCGGACGGCCAAAAATGTCAGTCGGGCCTCATCATCCCCGGAGAGAACCCGAAGATCGATTCCGGTTCGACGGCGAACCTCAGACAGCACGTCATCACCATTGGCAGCCTCACGAATCGCAGAGGTGGCAAACGACATCATCTCGGTTACACCGAGATCCTCCGCCACCTCCTGAGCTGAGGAGATGAACTCGACCAACGCATCAATACCTGACGGCAGGATGATCTCACCCTCACCGATGTGCTCAGCCAGCCGAAGCTCACTCTTGTGAGAGCGGGCAGGAATGGGCGCAGAACCATGATGTGCATCCACCACCAGCAGATGCACCGTATTGGATCCGACGTCAAGTACTCCAAGGCGCACACTCTGATGCTAGGCGGTGCAGAGCCACTATTCGCACCGGAGGGTGCTTACCTCTAAGGTGGCGCCGTGGCAAAAGGTGATGCGGGTTCCAAGAGCGGCCGGAAGACCAACCCAGTTGACGTCCTGTTGACTCCACGTCAGGAGGTTCCACTGGACTTCGCCCGAGCGTGGATCGAGTTCCCCGATCCCACGGATCCGGACCAGGTCTTCCGCTGTGACCTCACGTGGTTGACGAGCAGATGGAACTGCATCTTCGGCTCAGGCTGCCATGGAATTGAGAAGACCATGCCTGACTCGGGCTGCTGTGTGCTGGGTGCCCACTTCGCCGACAAGGACGATGAGAAGCGCACCAAGAAGTACGCCGAGAAGCTGACTCCTGACACCTGGCAATACGAGAAGATCGGACGCAAGAAGGGGTTCGTCGAAAGGGACGAAGATGGTCAGCGCAAGACCAAGGTCGTGGATGGTGCCTGCATCTTCCTCAACCGACCCGGTTTCGCCGGTGGTGCCGGTTGTGCACTTCACAATCTGGCTGTGATCAAGGGTCTGCAGCCACTGGAGACCAAGCCTGACGTGTGCTGGCAACTCCCCATTCGCCGAACCTTTGAGCACGTGGAACGCACTGACGGCACCAACATCTTGGTCATCAACATCGGCGAGTACGACCGTCGAGGCTGGGGTCCGGGTGGACACGATCTGGACTGGTACTGCACCGGCTCCACAGAGGCCCACAACGCACCTGAGCCCGTGTATCTCACTGAGCGCGGAACCCTCATCGAGTTGATGGGCAAGAAGGCCTATGACGTTTTGAAGAGTCACTGCGATGCACGCGTTGCGGCACTCACGGCCGCACGTACTGTGGCCAATAAACAGCGAAGTGCCGGCGCCGCTGCGGCCGCGATGGCACCATTCGCACCACATCCCGCGGACCCGGCCTAGCCGAAGTAGTTCGGTTCCACGTCCGAGACCTGACGGCGGGAGTGCGATTCCCACAGCCAGCCTTCACCTGTCGGCCCCAGAGCGTAGGGTTCAACCTATGGCCAAATCCCAGGCATTCCGCTGCTCCGAATGTGGCTGGACCTCAACCAAGTGGGTTGGCCGCTGTGGTGAATGTCAGGCTTGGGGTTCCGTTGCTGAAGTCGTCGTCACAGCAAGCACCGGACTCAAGGCGCGCACCAGTGGAGTGGCACCGACGAGGCGGGCGCTACCTGTGTCCGAGGTGGCCAAGGACAAGGTTCGTCGTTCCCAGACTGGCTTCGGTGAGTTCGACCGAGTGATCGGTGGCGGCCTTGTGCCTGGCCAGGTTGTTCTGGTCGCCGGCGAGCCAGGTGTCGGCAAGTCAACTCTGCTGCTGTCAGTGGCCCATCACGTGGCAGAGAGCAGCAGCAAGCCCACCGTGCTCTACGTCTCCGGCGAAGAGTCCGTAGAGCAGATTGGCGTACGAGCCAGGCGGATCGGAGCAGACTCCGAGCGACTGCTACTTGCCGATGAGAACGATCTGGCAACCCTGCTCGGACACATTGAGGAGCACGACCCCGGTCTCGTGGTCGTCGACTCCGTCCAGACCATCGCTTCCGGTGATGTCGATGGCCGGGCCGGTGGAGTAGCCCAGGTGGTTGAGGTCACCCAGGTTCTCAGTCGGGTGGCCAAGAGCCGACGGATGCCCCTGCTACTTGTGGGGCAGTCCACGAAACAGGACAGCGTGGCTGGCCCACGTGCCCTTGAACACCTGGTGGACACCGTCCTGACGTTCGACGGAGACAGAAACTCAATGCTGCGACTACTTCGGGCGACGAAGAATCGATACGGTCCAGCAGATGAGATCGTCTGCTTCGAGCAGGCCGATGATGGGCTGCGTGAGGTGAGGGATCCCTCAGACCTGTTTCGGGCTCATCGAGAGCGGCCGGTGCCGGGCACATGTGTGACGGTCACCGTTGAAGGTCGCCGGCCCATGCTCGCCGAGATTCAGGCGCTCGTCACTGAATCCAGTCCGGCCCCGCGCCGGGGAGTCACAGGCCTTGATTCGAACCGGGTCTCGATGCTCATCGCGGTTACGGAGAGATCCAGTGGCAGACGACTCGCGGGAGATGTCTTCGTCGCCACGGTCGGAGGTGCCAAGCTCTCCGATCCGGGGGCAGATCTGTCCGTCTGCATTGCGGTGGCCTCGGCAGCGGTTGGTCGGCCAATGGCCGCTGATGTGCTCGCCATCGGAGAGGTGGCGCTCTCCGGCGATATTCGCCCGGTCCCATACCTCAGCCAGCGCGTGGCCGAGGCTGCCCGGCTTGGCTACAGGCGGGTGCTCGTACCCCGAGGAGCACGTAAGTCCCTGCCAGCCCTGGAGGGAATCGAATTCTCGGAGGTCGCCCATCTCGACGATGCCCTCGCGCGGCTCCGGGGGCTGAGTGTGGTCGCCGAGTAAAACCAACCGTCACGCATCACACCGGCCTGAATCGGTAGACTCATGCCAGACAAGTGCACTGAAATGTGACGGAGAACCCTGTGGCCACCGAGAAGAACTCGGACATCGAAAGCCAACTGCGTGCAGCTATCGCTCGTGTTGCTCCTGGCACCACACTGCGAGATGGACTTGAACGAATCCTGCGCGGTAACACCGGTGGGCTCGTGGTCCTCGGCACCGATCGCACCGTCGAGTCGATGGCCACCGGTGGCTTCGCCCTCGATGTGGAGTTCTCCGCCCAACGTCTTCGTGAACTCGCGAAGATGGATGGCGCCGTCATCTGTGACTCAGATGCCACCAAGATCCTCCACGCAGCCGTCCAACTTCTTCCCGACCCCTCAATCCCGACCGATGAACAGGGCACGCGCCACCGAACTGCCGATCGGGTCTCCAAGCAGACTGGATTTGCCGTTGTCAGCGTCAGCAAGTCAATGCGAACCATTGCCCTGTACGTGGCAGGACGCCGGTACGTACTCGAGGATGCTGGGGCGATTCTGGCCCGAGCCAATCAGGCTCTTGCCACTCTCGAGCGTTACAAGCTCCGGCTTGACGAGGTCAGCGGGACGCTGTCGGCCCTGGAAATCGAAGACCTGGTAACGGTTCGTGATGCCAGCGCTGTGCTCCAGCGACTTGAGATGGTTCGTCGCATTGCAGCCGAGATCACCGACTACGTGATCGAGCTGGGAACTGATGGTCGTCTGATGCGTCTGCAACTCGACGAATTGATCGCCGGCGTTGACTCCGACCGTGTGCTGATCATCCGGGACTATGTACCGAGCACCAAACGGGGCAAGGCCGTTGATCAGTCCATGGGGGAACTCGATTCCCTGTCTGCCGCAGATCTCCTCGACCTGTCCGCGGTTGCACGTGCCGTTGGATTCCAGTCATCACCGGAGATGCTCGATCAGGCAGTCAGCCCTCGTGGCTACCGACTCTTGGCCCGCATCCCGCGGCTACCAGATGTGGTCCTGGAGCGACTCGTCACGCACTTCGGCGGACTCCAGAAGTTACTTGCTGCGAATATCGATGAACTCCAGGCCGTCGAGGGTGTGGGTGAGACCCGCGCCCGATCCATTCGCGAAGGAATGTCGCGACTGGCTGAGTCGAGCATCCTGGAAAGATACGTCTAGTCGCGAGCGACTCGTCAACCGGTCAGCGAGAACGACGATGACGAAGAGACCACGTTGCCGTTGCGGCCATAGAGATCGTAAAAACCGGACTTGGCCAGCGGCTGATTTGCTGGGCACCCCTTATTTGACAGAACTCCCGGCCAGGTGACGGTCACCGAGTAGGACTCGGCCGGCTGCAAGAGCGTGACCATTGGCGCTCCACCGGCATTGCAGTCATCGGAAGACCAGACGTGGTACCCACCGGATTTGATCTGCAGTTCGTTCATTCCTGCTCCGATATCTCGGTAACAGGCAATACCCGAGGTGTTCTGGATCTTCAGATGAAGCTTGGGTGTAGAACCGGTGGGATAGCTGGCGGCATCAGTTGAAGCCACAACCGAGATGTCCGCGTCTGCACACTGCGCGGGTGATGCACCACTGGAAGGTTGGGTAGATGATGTGCCAGTTGAGGTTGGGTCGGTAGACGGAGTCTGCTGCGTTGGCGAGCTGGACGCAGCCGGCAATGCGCCGACATCGGATCCTGAACCCCCACGACCAAAGAACACCCACCGCAGGGCCAGCAGCACGGCGAGAATTGCAATGAGAGCCACCGCTCGGCGCAGCCAGTAGACGCCCGTAGACCGGGGGCCAACGGGCGAAATCAGTGAACTCACCAGACCAAAATACCCGTACATCGCACTTTGGCGCTGCCAGTGCGAGGATGCACGCGATGACTGACATCCAATCGATATTGATCGACTGGTACCGGCAGAACGCCAGGGACCTGCCTTGGCGTGCCGCTGATCGGACAGCCTGGGGCGTTTTGGTCAGCGAGATGATGCTGGCCCAGACACCGGTAAGCAGGGTAGAGCCGGTGTGGACGGACTGGATGCAGCGGTGGCCAAGCCCGGCGGAGATGGCCAGAGCCGAGCCTGCTGAGGTGATTCGCCGATGGGACCGCTTGGGGTATCCGCGCCGGGCGCTCTGGCTTCACGAGGCAGCCAAGACCTGCGTGAACAGGTTTAGCGGGCAGGTTCCGAGCACCTACGACGACCTGCGATCCCTCACGGGGGTCGGCGACTACACAGCCTCGGCAGTTATCGCGTTCGCATACGGCAGGAGAGCCGTCGTCCTCGATACGAACGTCCGCAGGGTGCTTGCCAGGATCTGGCGCGGATCGCCAGGGCCCAAACCGCACCTGACCGCCACGGAACGTCAGATGGCAGCTGAGCTGGTTCCAGAAGATGACCCGACGGCTGCTTCATGGGCGATCTCCGTGATGGAGTTCGGCGCTCTCACGTGTACAGCCATCAATCCACGGTGTGACGAGTGTCCCGTGCAGTCCCATTGCAACTGGGACCGGGCCGGCCGACCATCCGGGCCGGCGCGCAAGACACAGAAGTTTGCCGGCACAGATCGTCAGGTGCGGGGAAAACTGATGGCGGTCCTACGCACAGCACATGAGCCCGTGCCGAGGGCTCAACTCGATCTCGTCTGGCCTGATGCAATCCAACGACAGCGTGCCCTGGACTCTTTGGTGGCAGATGGTCTGGTGGATCCCGTGCACGACGAGCATTTCAGTCTGCCGACAGGCATTGACCTATGACAGTGCAAACTCAAATGTGAAGACCGGATATCAATGAGATACCCGGTCTTCACATTGATGATCTACTCGGCCGAGCCTGCCGATTCGACGATCTCCTCGATCGGCGGCAGTTCGGTCTTGGTCTCACCGCGGAACGTGAAGTGTCGATCGGCACCCTCACCCTCGACATCCACCACCACGATCGATCCAGGACGAAGCTCACCGAACAGGATCTTCTCGGACAGGGCATCCTCGATCTCGCGCTGGATCGTTCGACGCAAGGGGCGAGCACCCAGAACGGGATCGTAACCCCGCTCGGCGAGCAGATCCTTCGCAGTGCGGGTCAGTTCGATGCCCATGTCCTTGTCCTTGAGTCGCTGATCAAGCTTGGCGACCATGAGATCGACGATCGTGACGATCTCATCCTGGGTCAACTGGTGGAAGACGACGATGTCGTCCACGCGGTTGAGGAACTCGGGCCGGAAGTGTTGCTTCAACTCGTCGTTGACCTTTGTCTTCATGCGCTCGTACGAGGACTTGGTGTCCTCGGAGTTCGAGAAGCCGAGATTCTGCCCCTTGGCGATATCTCTCGTGCCCAGGTTGGTGGTCATGATGATGACCGTGTTCTTGAAGTCGACCACGCGACCCTGTGAGTCGGTCAGGCGCCCATCCTCAAGAATCTGCAGCAGGGAGTTGAAGATATCTGGATGTGCCTTCTCCACTTCGTCAAACAGGACGACGGAGAACGGCTTGCGACGCACCTTCTCCGTGAGCTGGCCGCCCTCTTCGTAGCCGACATAGCCGGGAGGTGATCCGAACAGTCGGGAGACGGTGTGCTTCTCGCTGTACTCACTCATGTCGAGCGAGATAAGCGCGTCCTCATCTCCGAACAGGAACTCGGCCAATGTCTTGGAGAGCTCAGTCTTACCAACTCCGGATGGACCGGCGAAGATGAACGAGCCACCTGGACGCTTGGGATCCTTGAGGCCCGCTCGCGTGCGACGGATCGCCTGAGACAGCGACTTGATGGCCTGCTCCTGGCCGATGACCCGCTTGTGCAGTTCATCCTCCATTCGCAGGAGTCGAGCGCTCTCCTCCTCAGTGAGTTTGAACACCGGAATACCCGTTGATGCAGCAAGGACCTCGGCGACGAGATCCTCGTCAACCTCGGCCACCACATCGAGATCCCCGGCCTTCCACTCACGCTCGCGCGTGGCCTTCTCCGCCAGCAAGGTCTTCTCGTTGTCACGAAGTGCTGCTGCCTTCTCGAAGTCCTGTGCATCAATCGCACTCTCCTTCTCCCGGCGGACATCGGCGATGCGCTCATCGAACTCGCGCAGATCCGGTGGTGCAGTCATACGACGGATGCGCAGACGTGAACCTGCCTCGTCGATCAGATCGATGGCCTTGTCCGGCAGGAACCGATCCGAAATGTAGCGATCAGCCAACGTAGCGGCAGCGACGAGGGCAGCATCCGTGATCGAGACTCGGTGGTGTGACTCATAGCGGTCACGAAGTCCCTTGAGGATCTCGATCGTATGGGCCAGTGACGGCTCATTGACCTGGATCGGCTGGAATCGGCGCTCTAGGGCCGCATCCTTCTCGACGTACTTTCGGTATTCGTCCAGCGTCGTGGCGCCAATGGTCTGGAGCTCACCACGGGCGAGCATCGGCTTGAGGATGGACGCAGCGTCGATGGCACCCTCAGCAGCACCAGCACCCACCAGGGTGTGCATCTCGTCGATGAACAGGATGATGTCGCCGCGGGTGCGGATCTCCTTGAGCACCTTCTTCAGGCGCTCCTCGAAATCACCGCGGTAGCGGCTGCCGGCGACCAGCGCACCCAGATCAAGGGTGTACAGCTGCTTGTCCTTGAGCGTCTCGGGCACTTCACCCTTGACGATCATCTGAGACAGACCCTCGACCACGGCCGTCTTGCCAACACCGGGCTCACCGATCAGAACCGGGTTGTTCTTGGTGCGACGCGACAGCACCTGCATGACCCGCTCAATCTCCTTCTCACGTCCGATAACCGGATCGAGCTTGCCCTCGCGGGCAGCCTGAGTGAGATTGCGACCGAACTGGTCAAGCACGAGTGAGGTGGACGGAGTGCCCTCAGCAGGTCCACCGGCGGCCGCGGGCTCCTTGCCCTGATAACCGGACAGCAGTTGGATCACCTGCTGGCGGACTCGGTTGAGGTCGGCACCAAGTTTGACCAGAACCTGAGCAGCAACACCCTCACCCTCTCGGATGAGTCCGAGCAGGATGTGCTCCGTGCCGATGTAGTTGTGACCCAGTTGAAGTGCCTCGCGCAGCGAGAGTTCGAGCACCTTCTTGGCACGCGGGGTGAAGGGAATGTGACCGGACGGTGCCTGCTGGCCCTGCCCGATAATCTCCTCAACCTGCTGTCGTACCGCCTCAAGTGAGATACCCAGTGACTCAAGCGCCTTGGCTGCTACACCCTCACCTTCATGGATGAGACCGAGCAGAATGTGCTCGGTTCCGATGTAGTTGTGGTTGAGCATCCGTGCCTCTTCTTGAGCAAGGACCACAACCCGACGCGCCCGGTCGGTAAACCTCTCGAACATGCGCAACTCCTCTACCGCAGACCGTCACTGTGAACGGGTGTTAGCCAAGCCTAGTCGGGAACTCCCGCGGGCTCTTGCTGAGATAACTCTCCGGGCTCAGTTCCTCTTCCGCTCACCGTTACGCCGACGGTGAACCTGCGGATCGGCAGTATCGGTCAATTCAGGATGCGGAGCGTGCCGCCTGGTACTTCGCAAGAAGATCAGCGCTGATCCGACCCCGTTCATTGACGGAGATGCCCTGGCTTCTGGCCCACTCACGCACGGCAGCAGGGTTAGTTCCCCCAGAGCGGGTCCGCGCAGCTTTTCGCTGCCCCGTCACCTTGCGTCCAGCGCTCACAAATCGAGCGAGCGCCCCACGCAGTGCAGTGGCATTGTCAGCGGACAGGTCAATCTCGTAACTATTTCCATCAATTGAAAAGTAAACTGTTTCCTCCGCGGGCCCGCCATCAAGGTCGTCCACAAGCGTGACCTGCACTTTTTGTGCCACGACATCCCCTTTCCTGTTTAACCATGTGAATGTCTCGCCACTCTATGTTGCTGCTCCTTGGCTGGTATCGGCCATTTGCCTTATTTGTGGGTGAAATCAAGATCATATTTCAAATTGAACAATTCAATATGCGCGATTCCTGCTCGGGTGCGATGGAGCGGTGTGACCCGCGTCACCCACAGGCCAGACACGATAAGATCCGACCGGTGCGTCAAAGCAGCCGTGCCGTCCTTTCACTTCGACGACGGGCCGGTCATGACGCAGAACTCGCCAACCCATGGGGGCTTGGAAGTCGACCCCTCTGCACCGGACGACCTAGCCTCGCTCAGGGCTGATATCCGCGTGCTGGGCGAACTGCTCGGTGCCACTCTGGTCCGCCAGGATTCACCAGAGTTGCTGACTCTGGTCGAACAGGTTCGCGCTCTGGCCCGGACAGACCTGGCCGAGACCTCCGATCTGCTCGACGGGGTCGAACTTTCCACTGCCATCGCCCTGTCCCGTGCCTTCTCTACGTACTTCCATCTGGCCAATATCGCCGAACAGGTTCACCGGTCCCGGTTGCTACGAACTGCAACTCGCACCACCGGCAGCCCCATTGCTAAAGCGGTGGCACGGATCTCGGCCGCCATCGACCGAGAGGAGGTATCACCGCAGGAGGTCGCCCGGGCTGTCAGCAGACTTGCTGCCCGTCCCGTGTTCACGGCTCATCCGACCGAGGCAGCGCGCCGATCCGTGCTCCACAAGCTTCGATCGATCGCTGAGGTGCTCGAGTCCGCGGATGGCAACTCACTGGACAGTCCCAGGATCAAGCAGGAGCTGGCGCAGATCGTTGACCTGCTCTGGCAGACCGATGAACTTCGACTCGAAAGTCCCGAAGTTCTCGATGAGGCCCGCAATGCGCTCTTCTACCTTGACGATATCGCCCGAGGACCGGCAGCAGCGGTCCTGAACGAACTCGACTACGCCCTCTCGACGATCAACATTGCCCTGGAACCTGATGCCCGGCCACTCTCCTTTGGCTCTTGGATAGGCGGCGACCGGGACGGCAATCCCTTCGTCACCCCAGCAGTGACCCTGGCTGTGGTTGATCTGGTTCGAGACCACGCTGTTCGAGATCTGCTCCCAATCATCGATGATCTGCTGGAGAATCTTTCGGTCTCAGAGCGAATGAATGGGATTTCTGCGCAAATGCGGGATTCTCTCGACAGAGACCTGCACATGCTCACCGAATTGGACCCGCGCTACCGTCGCCTGAATGCTGAGGAACCATACCGACTCAAGCTCACGTGCGTCAGACAAAAACTCGTCAATACCCGCGCACGCATATCTACCTCCACCCCCCATCGCCCCGGCCACGACTACGAGACCACACGAGAGCTGTTGGACGATCTTCTGATCATCCGAAGCTCCCTACTTCTGAATCGCGGTGAACTGGCCGCTCACGGCCTGCTTGACTCAGCCATCCGAAATATCGCCGCCTTCGGATTGACTCTGGTTACCCTCGACGTGCGTGAGCACGCTGGTGCCCACCATCGGGCCGTCGCTGGGCTGATCAACAGACTCGGCGAACAGGGCTGGCGCTACGAAGATCTGCCGCGCGACCACCGCTTCACTCTGCTGTCCAGGGAACTCGGCTCCCGTCGTCCACTGGCGTCAACCCCTCCACCGCTGACCGGTGAAGAACTGCGCACATACGAGACGTTTGAGGCGATCCGTACCGCCATCGACCTATATGGGGCCGAGGTATGTGACACGTACATCATCTCGATGACGCAGGGTGCGGACGATGTTCTGGCCGCTGCGGTGCTGGCCAGAGAGGCTGGACTTCTTGACGTCCACGCAGGTGTTGCAATGATCGGCCTCGTACCCCTGCTCGAGACGGTCGAAGAACTGCGAAACGCCGACACGATTCTTCATGCGCTCCTGAACGAGCCGCACTATCGATCACTCGTGACCGCACGGGGAAACATCCAGGAAGTGATGCTCGGCTATTCGGACTCAAACAAGGACGCCGGTATCACCACCTCACAATGGGAGATTCATCTGGCACAGCGCAGGCTTAGAGATGCTGCGCGCGAACATGGGGTCCAGTTACGGCTCTTCCATGGACGCGGCGGCACCGTGGGGCGAGGTGGCGGCCCCACCTATGACGCAGTGCTCTCCCAGCCCTGGGGGGTGCTTGACGGGGAAATGAAACTGACGGAGCAGGGTGAGGTGATCTCCGACAAGTACCTGCTTCCAACCCTCGCCCGAGAGAACCTCGAGCTGCTGGTCGCCGCAGTGCTGGAGGCCTCAGTACTCCATCAGAAGTCACGAGTGGCAGGTGAACGTCTGGCGGTATGGGACAACGCCATGAACCACATCTCTGACACAGCCCACTCCGCCTACCGCGGGCTTATCGATCACCCGGATCTGCCACCGTATTTCGCGATGTCAACCCCCGTTGAGGAACTCGCCGATATGCATCTGGGTTCAAGACCGGCACGACGCGCGTCCGCCGCAGCGGGGATCGAGTCCTTGCGAGCGATCCCGTGGGTCTTCGGATGGACTCAGTCCCGTCAGATCGTCCCCGGTTGGTTCGGAGTCGGTACCGGACTCGCCTCGGCACGAGCGGCAGGGTTCGGTCCGGTCCTTCAGGAGATGTACTCGGAGTGGCACTTCTTCACCAACTTCATCTCGAATGTGGAGATGACTCTTGCCAAGACTGACCTCACGGTGGCGGGCCAGTATGTTGCCGAGTTGGTGCCTCCCGAGCTCCGCCATCTGTTTGATGTGATTCGAGCCGAGCATGAACGTACCGTTGCGGAGATCCTTGAGCTCACTGGGACCGGGCGCATCCTTGGCTCACAGCCTTCCTTGGCTGCAACCCTCAATACCCGAGATCAGTACCTACTACCCTTGCAGCTCCTCCAAGTTCAACTGCTGCGACGTATCCGAGATGAGCGTGTACAAGGCTCTGATGCAGACCCGATCCTTCGTCGAGCGCTGATGGTGACCATCAACGGAATCGCCACTGGGCTGCGAAACACCGGGTGAGCACCGATCGACTGCGAGTTGCTGGCAGAGTTGCTACATGGCGCTGCTGATACTCAGGTTCACCCTGGCGCCCCTGACCATCTTCATCGCAACCGTCGTCCAGCGTCGCTTCGGTCATAGATCCGGCGGCAGGGTGGTCGGACTGCCATTGACGACCGGCCCGTTCCTCGTGCTCATCGCCCTCACCGAGGGAGCCAATGCGACGTCGATCGCAGCTCATGGAGTTGTCGCCGGACAGATCATGGTGGTGCTCTACTGCGCGACGTATGCACATGTCTGCCGTCGAGTGCCCGCGTGGGTGGCCCTGCCCACATCCCTGGTCATTGCCACACTCGGGGTCTGTGCTGTCCGATTCACGCCATCTACCCTCGTGGCCCTGATCATCGTGCTCTCGACCATCGCGATTGCTTTGGCCACCTGGCCCCAACCAGTTGGGGATCTGGCCCATCAGCCTGAACCACGTGCCTGGGAGCTGCCACTTCGAATGCTGATGTCCGGAATCCTCGTCGGCACCCTCACGATAATCAGCCGACTGGTGAGCCCGTACCTGGCAGGTCTTCTTTCCACCCTGCCCGTCGTACTGTCAGTGCTCGGACCATCCACGCAGATCAGGGCAGGAGTGGATGCCACGTCAGAACTGCTGCGCGGTACCGTCCGAAGTATGGCGGGTACCCTGATGTTCGCCGCCGTGATCTCGTGGACTATCGAATCAATCGGAGCGTTGGCCTTCATCGCCGGTCTGGTGGCACTCATCGCTACCGATCGGGGAATCAGCGGAATGCAGCGTGCACCCCAGCTCGTCGGCAACTAGAGGATGCGGAGCATTCGATAGTTTCCGAGAGTGTTGGGCTTGACCCTCTCGAGATCAAGGAACTCGGCAACACCTTCGTCATATGACTGCAGCAACTGCTCGAAGACATCGTGATCAACAGGAGTGCCATCAATTTCGACAAAGCCATGCGAGGCAAAGAAGTCCGTCTCGAAGGTAAGGCAGAACACCCGCTTCACCCCAAGAGCCCGAGCCCGATCCAGCAGGGCACGCAGCAGGAAACTGCCCACCCCCTGACCGCGGAACTCGGGGGCAACGGCCACTGTGCGGACCTCACCGAGGTCCTCCCACATCACATGTACTGCACCGCAGGCAACCGGCTGCCCGTCACGTTCAACCACCAAGAACTCCGGCACATCTTCGTACAGCGTGACGGTGGCCTTCGAGAGCAGCCGACGATCCGGCGCGTAGGTGTCGACCAGTTCGCGGATAACTCGCACATCCGAGGTTCTGGCAGGACGGACAGTGAGGTCGGGGCGGTCGGTCATTCCGGCTTCACCAGCGGAAACAGGATGGTCTCTCGGATGTTCAATCCGGTCAGGTTCATCAAGAGCCGATCGATACCCATACCCACACCGCCACTTGGCGGCATTCCGTACTCGAGTGCGCGGATGAAGTCCTCGTCCAACTGCATCGCCTCGACATCACCGCCGGCCTTCAACTGGGACTGCGCGATAAGCCGATCACGCTGAATCACCGGATCAACCAATTCCGAGTATCCGGTCCCCTGCTCGGCTCCGTCGATGTACAGATCCCATTTCTCCACCATGCCGAGGTGCTCGCGATGTGCCCGTACGAGTGGTGAAGTGTCCTCTGGATAGTCGAAGACGAAGGTTGGCCTGGTCAAGTTGGACACCACATGGTGCTCCAGGAGCTCCTCGACGAATTTGCCCGCAACCCACGTCTTCTCGGGTGTGATGCCAACGGCCGCACAGAGTTCGCGCAGAACTTCGATCGGAGTCTGCGGGGTGATCTCACGTCCCACCGCCGCAGAGACCGATGGGTAGACGAACACCTCATCCCAGTCACCTGAGAAGTCTCTGGTCTGGCCATCCATCCGCTCGAAGATCAAGGAGCCATGGGCCGCAAGGGCTGCGGCCTGGATCAGTTCGCGGGTGAGTTTGGCCATATCGCGATAGTCCGCATAGGCCTGATAGAACTCGAGCATCGCGAACTCCGGTGAATGGGTGGAGTCAGCACCCTCATTTCGGAAGTTGCGGTTGATCTCGAAGACGCGCTCCATACCACCGACGACACATCGCTTGAGAAACAGCTCCGGTGCGATACGCAGAAAGACGTCAATATCGAAGGCGTTGGAGTGGGTGACAAACGGACGTGCGGTAGCCCCACCGTGAAGGGTCTGGAGCATCGGAGTCTCCACCTCCACGAAGTCGCGGTCGGTAAGACTCTCCCGAAGTGCCGCCACGGTCCTGATCCGAAGCTTGGCCACCTCGCGCGCCTGGGGACGCACGATCAGATCGACATAGCGCTGGCGCACCCGGGTCTCTTCCGCCAACGGCTTATGTGCCACCGGAAGTGGTCGAAGGGACTTCGTCGCAAGTTGCCACGTATCGGCGAGCACGCTGAGTTCACCACGTCGTGACGTGATCACCTCACCCTGCACAGCCACGTGATCTCCGAGGTCTACATCTGACTTCCAGTCAGCAAGACGCGCTTCACCAACCTTGTCCAAAGACAGCATGGCTTGGATCTCCGAGCCATCTCCGGCCCGGAGAGTGGCAAAGCAGAGCTTGCCGGTGTTTCGCTGGAAGATCACCCGACCCGCGATGCTGACCAGCTCGCCAGTGGCAACATCCACGTCCAGTTCACGGTGCCTGTCTCGCAACTCGCCAATTGAGTGAGTGCGCGGAACCTGCACCGGATACGGATCCTGTCCCGAATCCAGAAGCCGCTGGCGCTTTTCACGGCGCACGCGAATCTGCTCGGGCAGATCCTCATCGTGCTCATCGTGCTCAGACACCAGTTCATCAGTCATGGGGAACAGATTATCGGTGTCCAGCGACGTGCGTATGTCCGGAGGTGGATAGGCGGGGTGATGGATTCCCACATGTGCCGTCGGCTCCGTCTGTCGCCTGTGGACAGCACCTTTCCAGGTGCTCGTACGCCATACGGTTCGTGACTCATTCAACAACTATGGAGGTTTGATGCGTCACCGAAAACGACTTATCGCACTGATCACTACCGGTTTGTTCGCCACTCTCATTGGCGTGGCCGCACCTGTGTCAGCGCATACTCCGCCGGCACTGAACAACCCGGCCCACCTACAGCCGGTCACCATCACTCGGCACGTCACATTTCACAAGAAGATCTTCCCCATCCGCCGACGGACGGGGATCACCCGACCCACGCGGCCGCGCCAAATCCGGTACCACGGTGGGCCGGTAATGACCGGTCCCACCCATCTCTACCTGATCTGGTACGGCAACTGGGATGGAAATTCAGCGACGGGCATCCTCACCGATCTCGCTGATTCACTTGGGCCCAGCCCATACTTTGCGATCAACAGTTCGTACATGGAGATGGATTTCAAGACAGTCAGCACCGATGTCACACTGGCCGGTCAGATCACCGACTCATACTCACGTGGTTCACGGCTCAGCGATGCTGATATTCGTCGAGTTGTAGGCTCGTCGCTCTCGACCCACACCCTGCCGGTTGACGAGAATGGCATCTACCTGGTTCTCACGAGTGCCGACGTGATCGAGTCGAGTGGATTCACCACCAGCTACTGCGGCTGGCATTCCCATGCTCGCCTTGCCCGGTCAGATATCAAGTTTGCGTTCATCGGAGATCCCTCCACCCAGGGCCTGTCACACTGCAGTGCCCAGAGGTCCGGACCAAACGGCAATCCCGGAGCCGACGCGATGGCGAGTGTCCTGATTCACGAGATCGTCGAAACGGTCACTGATCCTGATGCGGACGCCTGGTACGACAGCAGTGGCAATGAGAATGCCGATAAGTGCGCCTGGACCTTCGGTCCAGATTCGTACACCGTCAATGGAGCGAAGGCCAACCTCAGACTCGGGCAGCGCGACTATTACATTCAGCAGAACTGGAATGCCGGCAAGCATCAGGGCTGCTCAATGAGCCCACTCAACTGAACTCACGCGACTGGCTCAGTCGGAGTACTCCCGCTGAGCCAGTCAGCAGTTCTTCTCGTAGACGAGGCGAAGACCCTGAAGGGTGAGATCAGGGCGATGCACGGTGACCGTTGCCGACTCGGCAATCACAACCGGGGCCAACCCGCCCGTAGCGATGACAGCCGTGACGGATCCGCCAAGTTCAGCGATGATTCGCGAGACGATGCCATCCACTTGTCCTGCGAATCCATACAGTGCACCAGACTGAAGTGCCTCAACGGTGTTCTTGCCGATCACACTTCGCGGCGGCACAAACTCCACCTTGCGAAGTTGGGCCGCGCGTGAGGCCAGAGCCTCCAGCGAAATCTCAACGCCGGGGGCCAGAGCACCACCAAGAAAATCGCCCTTCTCGGAGATCACATCGAAATTGGTCGACGTACCGAAGTCCACCACCACACTCGGTCCGCCATACAGGGTGAAAGCAGCAAGAGCATTCGCGATCCGGTCTGCACCGACCTCCTTCGGGTTATCGGTGAGGACTGCGACTCCGGTCTTTGCTCCTGGCTCGATGATGACGTGCGGCACATCCTGGTAGTACCGATCCAACATGGTGCGCATCTCGTTGAGCACTGCCGGAACAGTGGAGCACAGCGAGATTCCACTCACGGTCGGATCGTCGCGGAGTAAGCCGCGGAACGTCAGGAGGATCTCATCAGCGGTCGACCGTGCGTCGGTCTTGACCCGATACGACCGAAGTAGCTGCTCTCCGTCGAAAAGCCCCAGGACCGTGTTGGTGTTGCCTATATCGATGGCGAGCAGCATCGTGGTCACCCTTCCTTAGCAAGTCGTACCGTCCACAATGAACGGCGATCAGTATCCACGTGTGAGCAGATCATGTGATCGGCCGAAGATCTGCACCGATGTCCAACACCTTGGCGGAGTGCGTCAGCGCGCCAACGGCAATGTAGTCGACTCCTGTTGATCCAACGACCTTGGCATCCGGCAGGGTAAGGCCGCCCGAGGCCTCGAGAATCACCCGCGCACGTCCGGCATTCTGCGCAAACTCGTCGGCGATGCCGACAGCCACTCTCATCTGGTCAGGTACAAAGTTGTCGAGCATGACGACATCAGCCCCAGCATCCAGCACCTCGATCAACTCTTCCAATGAGTCAACCTCTACCTCGATGGAGAGTCCTGGCCACATTGACCGAACGGCGTCGAACGCCTGGGCGACACCCCCTGCCGCCACGACGTGATTGTCCTTGACCAGAGCCGCATCTGACAGTGACATGCGATGGTTGACACCGCCACCACAGCGCACGGCGTACTTCTCCAGAATGCGCAGACCCGGCGTGGTCTTGCGGGTGTCGCGTACCTTGGCGCGCGATCCTTCCAGCACATCAGCCCACTCGCGAGTGGCAGTGGCGACACCAGACAAATGACATAGGAGGTTCAGTGCGGTTCGTTCACCGAGAAGGAGGTCGCGCGTTGAGCCAGAGATCGTCAGGAGCACATCGCCGCGATCGACGCGAGTGCCGTCAGCCGTGACGATCTCAATGTTCGCTGAACCCCGCGAGACCACGTCGAATACAGCAGCCGCAACCGGGATTCCGGCGACAACCCCTCGAGCGCGAGTCACCAGATCCATTGTCGACTGCTGATCTGCCGGCACGGTGGCCTGCGAGGTGACATCCACACCACCGTCGAGATCCTCATCAATTGATCGCTGGACGACCGATTCGATGTATGCCGGATCCAGGCCAACGGCAAGAAGGCTTTCCTGCACAGCTGCGGTAAGTCTCATCGATTACTCCAAGGGGACTGCTCATTGATAGTGAGAGGCTCGCGAGTTGTCACCAGAACACCATCGGGATCCAACTGGCTCGACAGTCGAACCTTCCATTCGACATCGTTCGATTCAGGGAAGTCCTCCCGCCAATGAGATCCTCTGGTCTCCTTGCGCATCTTGGCATTGGCCGTGAGAACGGTGGCAAGGGCGTGCAGATTGGTTGTCTCCCACGCCTGCACATGTGGATCATCGGATCGAGTCTCACCGACAGCATTGAGAACACCCAAGGTTGTGGCCATCGAGTCTCGGGACCGAAGCACCCCCACGCCCTCGGTCATGGCGGCCTGCAGGGATCGACGTGCGGTTGCCGCAAGAACCGCACTATCGCCCTCAAATTCAACTGGATCATGGCGCGGCGGCAGGCCCTCGGCCAGCACATCCCCAATCCGGGCTGCGAACACCAGACCCTCAAGGAGTGAGTTGGAGGCCAGCCGGTTCGCCCCGTGCACTCCGGTGCACGCCACCTCGCCCACCGCGAAAAGACCTGGCACAGTCGATCGACCATAGGTATCGGTTCTGATGCCACCCGAGGCGTAGTGCTGTGCAGGAGCTACCGGGATCAGATCCTGGGACGGATCGATTCCGAAGGATCGCAGTGACTCCAAAATTGTTGGGAACCTGCGCTCCCACATCTGAAGTCCAAAATCACGCGCATCCAACCACATGTGCTTGGAACCCGTATCACGCATACGTCGCATGATTGCCTTGGCCACGACATCCCTGGGGGCCAGATCAGCCAGCGGATGCTGACCAAGCATGAACCGCTCACCGGCATCATCGCGCAAGACTGCACCCTCACCACGCACCGCTTCGGAGATCAGTGGCTGCTGACCCGATGCATTGGAACCTGTGTAGAGGACCGTCGGATGGAACTGCACAAATTCCAGATCAGCGACAGCCGCCCCTGCCCGAAGTCCCATCGCCACCCCGTCGCCCGTGGCCACTGAGGGGTTCGTCGACATGCTGAAGACCTGGCCGATACCGCCGGTGGCAAGTACGACGACCGGCGCAAGGACAGCACCCACTCCATCACGCTGACCCTGACCGATGACATGGAGGGTAAGACCCTGCACCGCCCCGAACCGATCACGATAGATATCAAGGGCCAGAGCGTTCTCGATCACCTCTATTCCCGATCGGCCCGATACCGCAGCCACCAGTGCGCGGGAGATCTCCCTACCAGTGGCATCTCCGCCGGCATGTGCGATTCGATCCCGCAGATGACCGCCCTCCCGGGTGAGGGCGATATCCCCTGTTTCATCAGTGTCGAACTGCGCACCGAGAGCGATCAGTCGCCGAACTGCCTGCGGACCTTCGGTAACAAGAACATTGACTGCCTGAGGGTCACAAAGTCCGGCCCCGGCAACCAAGGTGTCCTGCTCGTGCTCACTGGGTGAGTCATCATCGGCGAGCGCGGCCGCAATACCACCCTGCGCCCACCGGGTGGATCCTTCGTTCACCTCTGCCTTGGTGACAAGCAGCACCCGATACCCGCAGGATCGCGCATGCAGGGCGGTCGTCAGACCTGCCACGCCCGAACCAACAACCACAACATCCGTCTCGATCGACCATCCCGGCGACGGTGCTGCGAGTCGAGTAGGCAGGTGAATAGTCATCCAGAGACTCCATGATGAATAGTCACTGACGAACCCCCAGGTGGATGGATGTGTTGTCGAGAAGTCTGACAGGTCCGATCCGCGCCGCGATGATGAGTCTGGCCGGCCCTGTCACTGGGGCAGGACCCAACTCCGGATCGGTGACAACCACGTAGTCATACTCAACGGTCGATAGAGCTTTCGTCACTTCCGCGATGACCTCGGTGCACGTGCCACCGGCGTCCGCCGTCCGAACTCCGGTGTCGATCGCATTGGGCATGATTGTGGCCAGGAACCGCTCCTCGACAGAGAGGAATCGATTGCGACTGGACATCGCCAACCCATCAGCCTCTCGGACGGTCGGCACGCCAACAACCTGAACCTCCATGCTCAAGTCCATCGCCATCCGTCTGATCAGAACGAGCTGTTGATAGTCCTTCTCACCAAAGAAGGCGACCTGTGCGCGGGTGAGATTGAACAACTTGTTGACGACGGTGAGGACTCCTTGAAAGTGGGTGGGTCTCACAGCGCCTTCGAGAATTGCACCAAGGGGTCCGGGATTGACTGTGACAACCGTCTCGCCCTGTGGGTACATCTCGGCAACTGACGGAGCGAAGATCAGATCCGCACCTGCCCGCGCACAGACCTCGATGTCAGCGTCGAGCGTGCGCGGATACCGGTCGAAGTCCTCTCCCGCAGCAAACTGAGTCGGGTTGACGAAGACCGTGACAATAACCAGCCCGGATTCACCCACAGTGTCACGCGCGCTTCGAATCAACTGGGCATGACCGTCATGTAGTGCACCCATGGTGGGCACTACAGCACGAACACCTGTTGCCCGTTCGAGTTCAGCAACGAGCTCAGCTCGAGTAGCGACCACTCGGGGTGAGTTCATCGGCTATTCCTCTCTGAGAGCACGTCAAGCAGAGATTCTGCCGCCTGTGGCCGAAGTACGCCCGCAGCCAAGGCACGATCAGCCGTCGCCCTGGCCAGGGCGCGATAGGTGTCCATCACCTGAACGTCAGCTCGGAGGGCATCAAGATGCGCGGAAACGGTGCGAGCATCCCCGCGGGCAACAGGCCCGGTTAGCACCTGATCTCCGTACCGAAGGGCATTGTCCAGCGAGGCCGACAACAGCGGTGCAACGAGCCGAGCAGGCTCCTGGACACCGGCGAGCGTGAGCAGTTCGAGGGTCTGACCAACCAAAGTCATCAGATGGTTCGACCCATGAGCGAGAGCTGCGTGGTACAGAGTTCGGTTACCCTCCTCAACCCACACTGGCTCACCGCCCATCTCGACGACAAGTGCCTCCGCAACGGGACGAAGTTCATCCGGTGCCGTGACACCGAATGGCGTTCCATCCAGCCGGGCCAGATCGATCGTGGTGCCGGTGAAGGTCATCACCGGATGAAGGGCCAGTGGCAGAGCTCCCGCTCTGGTTGCCGCGTCCAGAACTCCATATCCGAAGCGCCCGCTGGCATGGGCCAGAAACTGTCCTGGCCTGATCTGCTCGGTGTCCACCAACCCTGCGACCAGGTCGAGCAGGACGTCATCTGGCACCGTGAGCAGGACGAGATCTGAGCCGGCAATGACATCGGCGACAGACATCAGCGGTGCACCCGGAAGCAGTGCCTGAGCCCTGAGCTGGGATAGATCTGAGACTGCATAGACACCGACCACCTGATGGCCGGCCCGGGCCAACGCGGCACCGAGTACTGCCCCAACCCGCCCGGTACCCACAACGCCCACCCGCAGCCGCGGCGGACCATGGCCTGGTGTCTGATTCATGACTGTGCCGTCCGTTTGCCGGTGACCTGTAGTGCCCGGACAGATCCAAGCCTAACGATGGAACACCCCCGCCACCCCGGTACCTGATTGACGGACCTCCGTCGGTGCCGGATTGGAAGTCTGGCACCATTCCCTTGTGGCTGACATGAGTGAACTGGTGGTTGACATCGGCTCCAGCATTCTGGCCGATGAGCCCGGCACTGCTCACCTCAATCTCAATCCCCACCATCCGTCGACACATGGGTTGATCCGGCTGCGTCTGACAGTCCAGAACCAACACATCGTGAGCGCAAACACCGATATCGGCTATATGCATCGCGGCGTCGAGAAACTTCTTGAGTCACGTGACTTCCGACAGGGCCTGGCCCTTGCGAATCGTCACGACTGGCTGGGGGCGTTCTCCGGTGAACTGGGCTACGCCCTTGCGCTGGAATCCATGTTGGGTCTCGACGTTCCACCGCGGGCCTCCTGGCTGCGCACACTCGTGGCCGAGCTCACTCGCGTAATCAGCCACCTCTACTTTCTTGAGTACTTTCCGCATGGGCTCTCCCCAGCAGACATTGACACCCCGGTGACTTCGGTGAACTCGTCAATCCTGCTCCGGGATCAGGCACAGCAGTTGCTCGAAACACTGACCGGCGGACGCGTTCATCCGATGTACGTTCAAGTAGGTGGGTTACGTCACGACACCCCGGCGGGTTGGACGGAACAGGTCAGCCACTTCACCACTGCTGCACGCAAAGAGGCCCCGATCATCGCGCCCTACTTGCTGAACCCCACCTTCGCCGAGCTCATGCGCGGCGTGGGTGTCATCACACATGACATGGCAGTTGCGCACGGTGCAAGTGGCGCAGTTGGTCGAGCCAGCGGAATCGACGTTGATCTGCGCAGGGACGCCCCGTACGCGGCATACGAGGATCTGCGTCCCATCCTTCGGGTGCCCACCGGTGAAGCGGGAGATGTGGTCACCCGACTGTCGATCATTCGCAATCAGCTAGACGTCGCACTTGACCTGATCGACCGATGTGTGGACCAGTTGGATGGCCTGGACGGACCGATCAACGTTCCACTGCCCAAAACCCTTCGAGCCCCCGAGGGGGTTCACTACGGCTGGAGTGAGACACCGCTGGGGATCGGCGGGTACCTCATCGTGTCACAGGGTGAGAGAACTCCATGGCGAGTAAAGCTGCGCACTCCGTCATTCGCACATGTCGACCTGCTCGCGCACTGTCTCGTGGGTGAGCACATCAAGAATCTGGGACCGATCGTTGGCTCATTGTTCATCATCACCGGAGACGCCGACCGGTGAACAAATAGTCAGGCCTGGCGGAATGTGAGAATCGGTCTAGTTCTCGAAGGCCTGGCGGATCAGGCGCAACCGACGAAGGGTCGCGTCATCGAACTCCGCGGCAGACTCATCCACGGGACCTGCGACGGGGGCAACAGCGAAGGCGTACCCGTCCGCGGCGAGTGCGGGCTCAACGAAGGCAGTGGCCGCACCAGCATCAACCTCCGCCACACTGCGGGCCGCGGCCATGACTGTGACCGGCACCTCGGCTGCAACAGTGGCCGGCGCGAGGGATGCGACCGGAACCTCGCGCGGGGCCGAAGCTGCCACCTGTACCAGGAGATCCCCAACCCGCGAGGTCATCTCGATAATTGACGACTGCTGCGCGGCGATGACATCTCGCAGGTGGAGAATCTCCTGCGCCATCTCCTCGATGCGAGGATCGACCGTTGTCGGCAGCATTCGGAGAACCTGAACTTGCGCTCTGGCCTCCTGCAGATCGTTCGCCAGGCGTTCGATGTGGCCGGTCAAGCCAGTGACGAGCGCACCCAGACGCACAACTTCCAACTGATCCACGTAGTTGCGGCTGCGCAATTCAGCAACCTCTGCGGCCAGCGACTCAACAGACAGCGCGCGACCACGACGACCGTGGCGGGAGGAGTCTGAGCCGAACATGGGGGAAGCCTATTCGTCTAATGGGTCATTCGTCACGGATTGGGACAATCCGTAATCAAATCATAACCCTAAGTTACTAGTCATCGCGCGGCTTGCCGCCACCGTTATTACCCCCACCGGACCCACTTCCACCGGACCCATGTGACCCGTCACCGCTGCCCGCCGAACCAGAGTGATCGGTGTGGCGGGTATGAGATGGAGCTGGACTTGACGGGGAACTCTGGGGAGACGGTGCATGGGTCAGCTTGGGGCTATGAGTGGGCTTGGGCTTGTGAGTCGGCTTGTGAGTCGGCTTGGGCTTTGGTGTGTGATGTGACGCAGGCGCGGAACTGTGATGGGTCTTCGACGCGCTGGGCGAGGCCTGCGCTGACCCCTCCTGCACAGGCGGGGTTGGGGTTGGCCACAGGGTCACCGCCGTGCCGCCGGCGGTGGACGAACCGCGAGTCGGCTCGCTGGCCTCGGAACGTGTGTGACTTGCAGATGCCGACGGCGTCTTGGTTGGGCGGGCGGAGGGCGATCCTAGGTCAGCTGGCGCCGCACCGCCATCACCTGACTCCACTGTGGGCTGCTCGTCTAGAGAGACAAACGCCTCAGCCACTCCGAATGAGGAAACGGTTGGGCGGGAGTTCAGCACACGCACGTTCATCGCTGCTGCCGTACCCGACAATGCGAGCACGCCAAGCACCGATAACGCGGTAACTGCCCCGATTTGCCTTTTCACTCGTTCCTCCTACCCATATGGTAACTGGCTGTGCACACCTGATTGCTCCCTGAAATGTCCAAGGATTGGACAAAATTGACTACCAACGCAGGTGCATCCACCCAGGCTGCACGCAGTAGTGGCAAATTCAGGTCAGAATGAACCTGTGCACATACTTCTAGTTGAGGATGACCAATCCGTTGCCTCGTCGGCGATCGATGGACTTGTGGCGTTGGGCCACTCCGTCGACCATGTCCTCAGCGGTGGGGCCGCGCTGAGCGCACTCTCCGCCGGAGGGTCACCAGATGTAATCCTTCTTGATCTCGGTCTGCCAGACATGGATGGCCAAGAGGTCTGCAGGCGCATCCGGACAACCAACGAGACGCCCATCATTGTTGTATCGGCGCGCGGGGATGAAACCGATCGAGTTATTGCACTCGAGCTCGGAGCCGATGACTACCTGGTCAAGCCATACGGAATGCGGGAACTCTCAGCGCGGATCCGAGCCGTTGTACGCCGCAGTCAGCCAACACCCGCAGCACCAGCCACGGGAAATATTCAGGATATTGGTCGGCTCTCAATCGATCGACGCGCACAGCGAGTGCATGTGGACGGCCAGGAGATCGCGCTGACGGCCAAGGAGTTCGATGTGCTCGCCTATCTGGCCGAGGATCCCGGTGCGGTTCGTCGACGTACCGAGATCCTGGAGCATGTGTGGGAGGGTCACTGGTATGGGGCCACGAAGACGGTCGACGCCCACGTTGCAGCAATCAGGAAGAAGTTGGGTGACCCGGGTTGGATCGAGGCTGTTCGCGGTGTTGGGTTCCGGCTTGGGTTCCCGCACTAACAGTGGTTGTGAAACCTTCGTCATGAGCACTCCATCATGAGATGGCGTCTGGTCCTCATTCTGGTGGGCTTCACCGCGTTGGTGCTGCTGGTTCAGAATGTCCCACTGTCAACCTTCGTGCGTGAACGCGAACTCAATGCACGGATCTCCGGACTGCAGGCTGACGCCTTCACGCTGGCCGGATACTCAGTGGAGTACCTGCAGCAACCTAGCCCAGCAGCCAAGGCCGCACTGGATGAGGCGGTCACCGCATACTCGACAATAAATGGGCCACGAGTCGTCGTGGTGAACGCGCAGGGCGTGGCGGTGGCTGCTTCCGTCACCGCCGATATCGGCCAGAACTTTGCAAACGCCGAGCGACCCGAGATCGTTGAGGCGCTGAAGGGTCGCACAGTCAGCGGTGAGCGCCCGTCAACAACTCTTGGCGAGCCATTGATCTATGTTGCAGTGCCAATCCGCGCCGGCCCGACGATCCTTGGCGCTGTTCGACTCACATATCCCTCGAGTGAGCTCAACGCGCAGATCAACAAGTCGATCCGTTCACTGTGGCTCGTGGGTCTGATCAGTCTGCTATCGGCAGCACTCATCGCGATGGTGGTGGCGGCTGCCATCACCCGCCGCATCCGCCGGTTGAGTGATACGGCGGAGTCGATCGCAGAGGGTGATCTCACTGCTCGAGTAGAGGATTCAGGTGGCGGTGAAATCGCCGAACTGGCAGCGAGTTTCAACACGATGGCCGACCGAGTGCAGGGACTCGTTGAGCGTCAGCGTGATTTTGCCGGCGACGCCTCACATCAACTTCGCACCCCACTGACCGCACTTCGCCTCCGGATGGACCGGGCCGCCGAACTGATGGATGAGGATGACCCGGCGGTGGATCAGGTTGATGCGGCCAGAGATGAGATCGATCGGCTGCAACGACTCGTCGACGGACTTCTCACCCTCGCGCGCGCGGATGGTCGCAAGAACAGCCCGATACCTGTCGACCTCAGTGCAATCGCCCGTGAGCGCATCGAATCATGGGAATCCCTGGCCGCGGAGCAGGGTGTCCATATCGTTCTCAACGCACCCCCCGTGGCGGTGGCCTTCGCTGTCCCATCGGCAGCTGAACAGATCATCGACAACTACCTCGACAATGCACTCGAGATCGTTCCTGACAACTCACAGATCGTCGTCACTATCACCACAGGCGCTGCCCACGTCGATCTGACTGTCGATGATCAGGGTCCCGGGCTCTCACCTGAGGATCGAGTTCGTGCCTTCGATCGGTTCTGGAGAGGACGTCAGGACGACACGGGCTCAGGTCTTGGCCTGGCGGTCGTATCAGCTCTGGCTCAGGCCAGCGGTGGGCGGGTCTGGCTTGATGAGTCGCCGATGGGCGGCCTTCGAGCCGGTGTACGCCTCAACCGGTGACAGCCACGTGTGTGTGGTCACGAGTGCTGATGCTCGCGGATGTATTCGATGTAGCGAGCACGGAACAGGGGCTCCTGTTCACCCAAGGACTCACCACCGAAAATCTGCCTGGCAGCTCGTATTGTCTCAACGAGACTTCCGCTGATATCGCCCAGGGATCCACCTTCATCTGCAACAGATGCGATGGCGGAAGTGTGGGACATCAGGTCGACGAAGAAGCCGATATCGAGACGGTGTTCGGCGATCGAGAATGCTTTCTCCCGAAGTTCCTCGTAGCTCAGATCTTCCAAGGCGTCGTCTGCGCTGGTGTTCTCAGTCATAATCAGACCCTAGAGCCTTTCGTCCCAGGACGTATCAGTGGACTCCGGTGGAACCCTGCAGATCCGCTCCAAGTACAACCCTGCGGCAACTGCACAGCCGGAGAAGAAAGTTGCGAGGGCGGCCGAGGCAATCTGCTCGCGGACGTATGGGACATCCCAGCCTCCAAGCAGCGCGAGAATCACCCCGACGACGAATCCCCCGACAAGGGCACCGGTGCGTGACGTCGCCATTGCGATGGCGGCCGATCGAGCAACGATCAGCGGATCAATGGGCTTGGTACCGGGACGTCCCTCCAGGCGGGCCTTGGTACCACGTGCCCACAACCAGATCGAAAGCGACAGAATCGCCATCAACGCCGGAAGACTCCAGGGTAGGGGCAGGTTGCGGTTAACGGCCACGTCGAACAGTTTTGCTGTTGCGTACCCGCCCGCGAAGGCGACCAGCGCGAAAAGGCCGAGTGTTGAGACCTTGGTCGGAGTCATCGGCCGATCACCAGTTTCACGTCATCACGTCGTCGTACCAGTCCCACACGTTCAGCCTCCTGCATGACCTCGGTCTGTTCCGCTAGGCGATAGCCATCGGCCGTCGCGGCACCCGGATCGAGTTCCAGCCACGGAATCAGAACGAATGCGCGCTCGCGAATGCGCGGGTGGGGAAGGGTGAGGATCGGGTCATCGCTGATCGTGCCGGCAACATCCAGCAGATCCACATCCAGCGTGCGCGGCCCCCATCTGACATCACGAACGCGGTGCCACTCCTGCTCCGCGCGCTGCCCCGCTTCGAGTAATAGCGACGGCTCCAGTTCGGTCAGTCCGATGAGGACGGCATTCGCGTACATCGGCTGCTCGGGGCCACCGATTGGTGCTGTCTCATACACGTGTGACACTTCAGCATCGACAAGCACAGGGGTGAGCAGGTCAACTGCCCCCTGCAGGGCAGCTACTCGATCACCCAGGTTCGCACCCAATCCGAAGACAACTCGTCTCAACGTGCTCGCTCGATCCGCACAGTGACATCTGTGAAAGGAACTCCGACGGGTGCCTGTGGTTTGTGGACAACCACGACGACGTCCTCAACCAGGTCATAGTTCAAACAGACATCAGCGATTTGCTGTGCGAGCTTCTCGATAAGATCCACCGGATCCCCAGTGATGATGGCCACCACGTCGGCAGCCACCGCTGCATAGTTCACCGTCTGCGAGAGGTCGTCGGAGATCGCAGCCGCGCGCGTGTCAACACCGAGGTCGACATCAACAATGAACAACTGTCCATCGCGGCGCTCGAAGTCGAGAACCCCATGATGACCGTGGGCAGAGATTCCTGTGACGGCAATCCGATCACGAGCCATGCTCATCATCTCCAACCCACGCTCGAACAATCTCGACTGCATCTCGACTACCACGTGGTGCATGAACGCGAACGCACCAGACCCCGTTGACAGCCGAGAGGGTACTCACTGCGTCTGTCGCCGCATCACGTTGCTCAACCGATCGTGGCTCACCATCTACAGCGAGCACATGGCCCAGGAATCGCTTTCGCGCTGCACCGATGAGCACCGGATAGCCAGTTGCTGTGAATTGGTCGATCCTGCGCAGGATCTCCCAGTTGTGATGCATTTTCTTGGCAAAGCCAAGTCCGGGATCGATGACAATCCGTCGTGGATCAACGCCCGCCTGCTCGGCGGCGTTAACCCGCTGCATCAACTCAGCGATGACATCGGTCACCACATCGTCATAGTGAGTGAGCTTCTCCATCACATGGCTGAAACCTCGCCAGTGCATGGCGATGTATGGAAGGCCCGATTGCGCAACCGTCTCGTACATCTGCGGATCTGCGGCACCACCGCTGACGTCGTTGATGATGCAGGCACCGGCTTCAGCTGCGGCTCGGGCCACAGCCGCACGCATCGTGTCGATGCTCACCGGAATTCCTTGTCCCGCCAACGTCTGCACAACCGGAAGTACTCGACGTAGTTCCTCATCCTCGCTGATGCGATCTGCCCCCGGCCGGGTGGATTCACCCCCGATGTCTACGAGATCTGCGCCCTGCTCCATCAGCGCCACCCCATGTGCGATGGCTGTCGAGGAGTCGAGCCACCGTCCACCATCGGAGAAGGAATCAGGGGTCACGTTGATGATGCCCATGACCAGACAGCGATCAATGTGGGCAAGCTCCGGCGGTAAACCGTCTGGCTTCAACGGAGAGGCAGTCACAGAGTCAGCGTAGTGTGGTCAGTTGAGGATCAGGCTCATCGCTTCGGCCCGGGTTGCCGGATCACGAAGTTGGCCTCGTACGGCACTTGTCACCGTCTTTGCGCCGGGCTTGCGAATACCCCGCATCGACATGCACAGGTGCTCACATTCCACCACAACGATGGCACCTGCCGGCTCAAGGATCTCGACCAGCGCATCGGCGATCTGCGTGGTGAGTCGCTCTTGGACCTGCGGTCGCTTGGCGTAGACGTCCACCAGGCGAGCCAGCTTGGACAGTCCGGTGATCTTGCCGTTGTTCCCTGGGATATAGCCGATGTGGGCGACTCCATGGAAGGGGACCAGATGATGCTCACACGTGGAATAGATCTCAATGTCCTTGACGAGAATCATCTCGTCATGGACCAGATCGAAGGTTGTGCTGAGCACTTCACGCGGATCCTGACGAAGACCGGCGAATATCTCCGCATAGCTGCGCGCAACCCGAGCAGGCGTATCGAGCAGACCATCGCGATCAGGGTTCTCTCCCACGGCGATCAGCAACTCGCGAACAGCCGCTTCAGCACGCGCCTGATCGAATGGCGGAATCTCACCCTGATCGCCGGCGCTCACCGGACTGATTGGTGAACGGCCGCCATTGACGTCAGACACGACTAGAGCCCGCTCTCAGCTGGATCAGCCACGGGTGAATCAACGGCAGCATGGTGGCCGTTTGAACCCGTGTGTCCATTGGCATGTGCCGCGGCAGCGAGCTCCTTGGGCGACTGAACGGGCCCGCGATCACTTGGGGTCCGACGCGATGAGCCGGTCCATGCTGGACGGACAGGACGTCGGCGAAGTGGCTCAAAGATCCGGGCAATCTCCTCCTTGTCGAGGGTCTCCTTCTCAAGGAGTTCAACCACAAGGGTGTCGAGGACGTCCCTGTTCTCTACCAGGATCTCGAAGGCCTCGTGGTGGGCAGCATCGATGAACCCGCGGACCTCCTGGTCGATGGCCGCGGCGACATCCTCTGAATAGTCACGAGTATGGCCATAGTCACGACCAAGGAAGACCTCGCCCTGCTCCTGACCGTAGCGAATGGCACCCAGCCGCTCGGTCATTCCGTACTGGGTGACCATGGCGCGAGCAACTGCAGTGGCCTTCTCGATGTCGTTGCTGGCACCTGTAGTCGGATCGTGGAACACCAGCTCCTCGGCCGCTCGGCCACCCAGCATGTAGGCCAGCTGGTCAAGCATCTCGGCTCGGGTCTGTGAGTACTTGTCAGCCTCCGGCAGCACCATGGTGTAGCCGAGGGCGCGACCACGAGGCAGGATCGTGATCTTGTGCACCGGATCATTGTGCGGAAGAGCCGCGGCCACCAGAGCGTGACCACCCTCGTGGTAGGCCGTGATCTTCTTCTCGTGCTCACTCATCAGACGGGTTCGACGCTGTGGACCGGCAACCACTCGATCAATAGCCTCGTCGAGCGCAGCATTGTCGATGAGCTTGCCACCATTGCGGGCAGTGAGAAGGGCAGCCTCGTTCAGCACGTTGGCCAGATCTGCACCGGTGAAACCAGGTGTGCGGCGGGCGACAGCTGTCAGATCCACATCATCAGCAAGGGGCTTACCCTTTGAGTGCACCTTGAGAATCTGCTCACGGCCGCCAAGATCCGGTGCCGAGACTGCGATTTGACGATCAAATCGACCGGGGCGCAGCAACGCGGGGTCAAGGATGTCGGGACGGTTGGTGGCCGCGATCAGGATCACCCCACCGGTGACATCGAATCCGTCCATCTCGACCAGAAGCTGATTCAGGGTCTGCTCACGTTCATCGTGGCCTCCGCCCATTCCGGCGCCGCGATGGCGACCGACAGCATCGATCTCGTCGACGAATACAATCGCGGGCGCATTTGCCTTGGCCTGCTCGAACAGGTCGCGAACACGGCTGGCACCCACGCCGACAAACATCTCAACGAAGTCCGATCCGGAGATCGAGTAGAACGGCACACCTGCTTCACCGGCAACGGCTCGGGCCAAGAGCGTCTTGCCAGTACCTGGCTGACCGTAGAGGAGCACACCCTTGGGGATCTTGGCTCCAACCGCCTGGAACTTGGCCGGATCCTGCAGGAACTCCTTGATCTCCTGGAGCTCTTCAACAGCCTCATCTGCCCCGGCCACATCAGCGAAGGTGGTCTTGGGCATGTCCTTGGAGACCATCTTGGCGCGGGACTTGCCGAAATTCATGATGCGTCCGCCGCCGCCCTGCATCTGACCCATGAAGAAGAACAGCAGGCCGAGCACGAGGAACATCGGTAGGAGCGTGTACAGCAGGCTCATCAGGATGTTGTCGTGTGGAACATCGACGTTATAGCCGCCCTTGAGCGATCCGCTGTCAACCTTGCTCTGCAGTAGGTTCTGCAGTTGAACGCCCTGCCCCTCCACGTACTGTGCACGGATCTTCGAACCATCGGTGAGCGTGACCTCGATGCGCTGATCCCTGTCGGTGATCGTTGCCTCGGTGACCTTGTTCTGCTGGATCGCCGTCACAACCTGAGACGTATTGACGTCCTGCGGGCCGGAGACATTGCCAATGACCGAGGTGCCGATGATCACAGCGATGACGGCCAGTGCGATCCACAGCGCTGGTCCACGAAGGAGTTTCTTGGTGTCCATGATGCGGGGTCCGAGACCCCGTACCTCCTTGACTCAACGTGCCGAGTTCCGGCTCTAGCTCGATCCTGGGCGCCGTACACCGGCTTGCCGGCGCTGGACAGTACCCACGGTACTCTCCCCAGTAGAGACGCTATCGCGCCCGGAATTGTTCCCGCATCCGGCGTCAGGCCATTCGATTCAGACCGAATGCTGTCATTTAGCCCAAACAGAATAAATCAGGCGGAGATTTCTTGGCCTCGGCCAGCCTTAACGCTCAGGAGTACACATGTGGAGCGAGGGTCGCCACCACTCGCAGGTTTCGGTACTTCTCCGCATAGTCCAATCCGTAGCCCACCACGAACTCGTTCGGAATGTCGAAGCCCACGTAGGCCGGTGATACGGCCACTCGCACTGCCTCGGGCTTGCGCAGCATGGTGAGCACCTCCACCGAGGCAGGTCCCCGCGACTTCAGATTGCGAAGAAGCCACGACAGTGTGAGACCTGAGTCCAGAATGTCCTCGACAACGAGCACATTCCTACCGGTGATGTCTCGATCAAGATCCTTCAAGATTCTCACCACCCCTGACGAGGTGGTGCCTGATCCATAGGACGAGACGGCCATCCAGTCCATCTCGAGCGGGTGCTTCATCGCCCTGGACAGATCTGCCATGAGCATCACCGCACCCTTGAGAACTCCGACCAGAATCAGATCGCGCCCCTCGTAGTCGGCATCCACCTGAGCCGCAAGCTCGACGATGCGACGATTCAGGTCCTGCTCATCAATCAGGATTCTCTCGAGATCGGCGCCGATATCGTCAGAGTGCATTACTGCTCCTTCTCGTGATGGACGTTTCCCAATGGACGCAGGATGAGCCTGCCACAGTCTCGGACAACTTCTACACCGCCGGGTACGGCCACGGCCCCTTGACCCCTCCAGTCGGTGACGAGCGTATCGACACGTTGTACGTGCTCGGCGGATAGTCGACCCGCTGGCACTCCATGTTCGAACAACCACAGGCGGATCGTTCTGGTACGGAGCGCTCGGGCGAGCGGTTCGAGTAGCCGCACATCCAACTGCCCAGGAACCTCGGCTCCGGCGATCAGGTCGTTTGCCGTCTCATCAAGCAGCTCAGCAAGTGCCTGGGCATCAGCTCGGGCAAGCGCGGCAGTACGGGCCAGTGCGGCTGCGATTCCGGGGCCGAGCTCGTGCTCCAGCGTTGGAAGCACCGTCTGGCGTACTCGAACCCGGGCAAACCGCTGATCGTGGTTGTGCGGGTCGTCGACGACCGTGACCCCGACCGGCAGACTTGCGTGCACCAGTGCCCGTGGCAGATCGAGAAGTGGTCGTCGGTAGATTCCTCGGCGACGAGGCATACCAGCCAAGCTCTGAATCCCCGAGCCACGAGCCAGCCCCAGCAGCACCGTCTCGGCCTGGTCATCCATTGTCTGGCCAAGAAGTACTGCCGCCGCACTCAACTGAGTTGCCCAGTGGTGCAGGGCGCGATACCGGGCATCGCGAGCCGCCGCCTCCATACCGTCACCATTCTCAACGACGGCGACCGTCTCGACATGAACCGGATCAAGACCCCGGTCCGTCAGCAACTGCCCCGTCCGCTCGGCTGTCAGCCGAGATCCCTGCTGGAGATCGTGATCAATGACGATGGCGCCCACGTGGGTGCGCTCAAGTCTGGTGGCAAGAGCCAGCGCGAGTGAGTCCGGTCCTCCTGAACACGCGACGAGGACCAGCGCATCAGTGGGAACATCAGCGAGCTCCTCGCGCACAGCGCGACGAACATCGACGATGGGATCGGTACTCACGGCAGTAAGTCTCCGGCAACGCGCCGGGTCCATGCCGTTGGATTGAGAATCTCTGCTCTGGTCGGGAGCATCTCCGGCGCACCCCACACGCGATTGAAGCCATCTCTGCCAACAGCATCTGTCACCTCGGTGACGAATCGTCTTCCATCGGAGTACTGGCGCAGCTTCACGTCCAAGCCCAGGATGCGTCGCATGACACCATCGACGGCACTCGGCTGCTCACGTCTGCGTTCGAATCGGGACCGGATCACCGCAACAGTGGGTACGATCTCGGGTCCGACGGCGTCCATAACATAGTCGGCATGGCCTTCCAGGAGACTCATCAGCGCAGTCACCTGATCGAAAACCCTGCGCTGGGCGGGAGATGAAGCGGCGTCGACCATGGAGGGGCCATCAGTATTTCTGATGGCTGCGACGAGTGCACCGAGTACTGCGCGGAAGCGATCCAGCGTCTCGGCCGGGGAAGTCGGTGCCAGATCGAGGAACTGATGAATCAGCCCGGTCATGTAGTCGCTGAGCCACGGGACAGCACCGAACTGCACTCGATGGGTCTCCTCGTGCAGACACACCCACAACCTGAAGTCCCGTGGGCTCAGACCCAGTTGCTGCTCAGCCGCGACGATGTTCGGGGCCACGAGCAGAAGTCGTCCTTCCCCACTGGGCGTGAAGGCCTCGTACTGACCCAGAACCTTCGTCGACGCAAATGCCAGAACCCCGGCCATCTGCAGTCCGGCTACCCGAGCAGAAACTGCAGTCAGTGCGGCCGGCTGTCCGACTACCGCCTGCCTCAGGACCGGATCGAGAACTGTGCGAAAGCCCTTGATATTGCTGTCCAGCCACGTCGGTCGATCCACGACGACGGCTCCTGGCGCGTCACCGGCATCAAGTCCGGTGCGTTCACGAACTGGGTCTACCGCGAAGCGAGCCAGTGCGCGAAGCTCGCCAACGACTGACTGTGCCGCACCGGCTGTCGTCCTTGGGCCGTCGGGACACAGCCGACGACCGACCGAACTGGCAAGATCCCAATCGACAGCGTCCACAACTGCCCCGTCAGCGAGTGGCCACGATCGTGGCAGCACGATCCACTGCGGCGCGCGCCTCGGCCAGGGGTCCGGGGGAACGATCGGCATCGAAATCGAAGATCAGGACCTGTCCATGAGAGTCACGCACCATTCCGGCTAACCCGACGACCCCAGTAAGGGTTCCGGTTTTCGCCCGCACAACACCTCGACCCAACAGCGTCTTTGGCGTACTGAAACGGTCCGCCAGGGTGCCCGTGACACCCGCGATAGGCAGGCCCGAGGCTACCGGCCACATGGTCCCGACGCTTGATCCGATGAACGGCTTGTTCGCCACCACAGCAGACAGTGTCTGCGTGAAGGTTTCCGGATCGAGTTCGTTGAGTGCTGAAAGTCCGCTCGCATCCGCAAGCTGCGTTCCCTTCATTGACACGCCGAGCTGCTCCAGAGTGTCAAGCGTGGCCTGTACCCCACCTTTGAAACTCGCAGATCCAACGAGTTTTCCCCCAGCCAGATGTCCCAGCGCCTCGGCCAGGTCATCATCGGAGCGGGTCAACAACCGCTCAACCAAGTCCACCATCGGCGGACTGTCAACCGAAGCCAGGACAGTTGAGCTCGGCCCTGCCGTTGATGTCGACGCTGGTGTCTGCGACGACGGACTTGCAGAAGGGGCTGGCACCCGGGTCACCTGCCGTGACACGACGATCCCCAATGCGCGCAGGCGTTGAGCGAAGTACTCGGCAGCGGACTGGGCCGGATCGATACTCCGTGAGGAAGCATCTGCAGCTGTCCGGCCCCCATCAGCACTCAGCGCCATCACCGGACTGACAACCCCCGCGGCCACGAACGACGATTTCCATCCTGGTGCGAGGTGGTCTCCGGTGAACAGGGAGTCATCGAAGTCCAGGTGCACACTCGTGATGCCAGCCTTGTGCAGACTCGCAGCCGTTCTGACCGCCAACTGACTCAACGTGGCCGGATGGGCTCCCTGGCCAGCTGGCCAGCCAGCCGCGGCGGAATCTGTGCGAGCCAGAGTGGAATCACCACCACCCGTGAGAACAACATGACCAGCCTGATCACCCGAGAGCACAGACGTACGCAACCGAGCATCTGGCCCGAAGGCCTTCAGGGCCGTTATCGCGGTCAGGATCTTGATCGTGCTGGCAGGCTGCTGAGTTCGGTTGGGAAATCGGGAGTACAGCACCTTTCCGTTGGCCGCATCAATGACCAGGCCGGCCACATCGGATCCCAGGGCCGTCGCCGAGAGTGCGGTGTCGAGACTGGCCAGCCACGTGGACGCCGGCACTTCATCACCGGCACTGGGAGTCACCGGAGCCAGCACCTGTGTCGGGATTGATGGTGGTGCCGGGACGGCTGACGCAGCGACAGCGGCATGTGCTCCCGCAATCGTCATCAGCAGGGCGCCGACCGTGAGCGCGGAAGCCGCCCGCAGAACTGACACGCTGGCTGGCACTCACGACCTCCTGTTACTGATGCGGCTCCGAGGTGGGACAATGTGAGCAAGCCTAGACAACCCGCACGAACGAACACACTCAACGACCTGTTTGTGCCCACATTGCAACGTAAACCCGTGCCATCAACCACATCACGGTAACAAAGGAGAATGACGTGGAGTTCGACGTCACCATCGAAATCCCCGCCGGGCAGCGCAACAAGTACGAGGTCGACCACGAGACCGGCCGGATTCGCCTCGACCGAATGCTGTTCACGTCAACCCGTTACCCCCATGACTACGGGTTTGTCGAAGGAACTCTCGGGCAAGATGGCGATCCACTCGATGCTCTTGTGATTCTGGATGAGCCAACATTCCCAGGTTGCCTGATCCGCTGCCGCGCGATCGGCATGTTCCGCATGACCGATGAGGCCGGTGGTGACGACAAGGTCCTGTGCGTACCCTCCGGTGACCCGCGGGTGGAGCACATCCGCGATATCCATCACCTTCCGGAATTCGATCGACTCGAGATCCAGCACTTCTTTGAGGTCTACAAGGACCTCGAGCCGGGCAAGAGTGTCGAAGGTGCAACGTGGGTCGGCCGCATCGATGCCGAGGCGGAAATCGTTGCCTCCACTGATCGCTACCTCGAGTCACACACGTCGGGGCAGGCACGTGACGCAGACTCGGGCAGCGAGCTCGACTGATCCGCGGGCTGTGCCTTTAGCGTCGTGACGGTCAGGCTACGGCCGCACCCCGAATGGAACCAACCCGTCGGAGTAGATGGGTACCTCCTGCACATACGCACCGGTATGCGGCGCCTCAACCATCATTCCGTTGCCCGAGTAAAACACGACGTGATGGATCGTTCGCCAGTCAGTTGGGTCGAAGGCGTAGAAGATCAGATCCCCAGGCTGAAGTTCGGCAAGTGGAATCTTCTCACCAGCAAGGAACTGGGACTGAGAGAAGTGGATCATGGACCAGCCGACCGATTGATATGCCGCCGATGTCAGACCACTGCAGTCAAACGCATGGGGTCCATCAGCTCCTGCCACATACGGGTCACCGATGTGTGCGCGTGCGTAGGCAAGCGCCCCGAGACGTTGGGCCGACGTGGTGTGGGACCAACCTTGTGGGTAGCGACCCACCGAGGGATCGTGACGATCACCGTTGTTGCCAGAGCCGCCCGCAGTTGATCCACCGCCCGAGCCACCACCTCGGTTGGTATGGCGAGCGCGCTGTCGAGCCAGTTCTCGGGCACGGGCCGCCCGGGCCCGCGCTTGCGCAAGTCCGACTGATCTGGCGTGTGCGAGTGACGTCACCTGACTCTGGGCCGCGGCCAGTTGATGCTGGGCCGTTGCAAGTGCCGACTCGAGAACCGCTACCTGTGCTTTCTGTGCCCTCTCCCTAGAGCGCATCCGCGTCAGCGCCTGTTCGGCAAACACCTGCTTTGACTGCAGATCAGCCAGTGCTAGCGCAGTCTGCTGAGTGGCGGCCGCTGCCTTGGCATGCAGGAGCTGAGCGTTGGTGACCGTATGCTGACGAGCGGCCGCCAAGTACCCGAGATCGGCCGTCCGATCGGTGAGGGTCGATATCCCACCCGAGCGAACCACACTGTCCATCACTGCCACCCAGGGACCCATTCCACCGGCCAGATCAGGACCCAACTGGTATGTCTGCACAGCCAGCCGATCGACGTCATTCTGGGCGAATTGAGCCTGTGCCAGGGCGGTTGATTCCGCGGCCTGCGTGATCATGAGCTGGTTGCTCGCGTCCGCCACGTCCGCACGTGCGCCATTCCACCGCTCGACCAAGATCTCGAGGTCAGCGTTCAAGGCTGCAAGCTGCCTCTGGGCTGCATGCACGCGAGCCCGCGCACGGAGCGCCTCATCAGCCACCTGCCGCGCATGTTGACGGGCAGCCCTGACCTGCTCAGCGGTCGGCGTCGGTGAGTTCGGAGCAGGTTTGTGCGGGGTGGCCTCGGCAGAGAATCCCGCAGAACCAAGAACGACGGATGAAAGGACGGCAGCGACGATCCACCTGATGGTGCGTCGACGTCGCACATCCGCGCCCATAGCACATCCCTCCACCTACAACGGTAACCCCATTTGTAACTCTGACACCATCTGTAACACCTATCGACTGTGGTTAAGTTCGAGACCCAAGGTGCCGATACCACCAAAGGCCCGCGCAAAACGCGCAACCCCCACCCGTCACCTCGTACGGTGAGAGCAGGAGTGAACAGACGTGGAGGGGGTGCAGGACATGTCTGATCAGGTGAGATCCGGGGGCCGAACCCGGGTCAGTGGTGGCCAGCGTCCACATTTGCCCCTGAGCGTGGTCCATCCGGCCAACGCTGATGTTGCCCCGGGTATTCACCGGATGATCCACGAGTTTGCGGACCGCCTGCGTTCCTTTGGGGACGATCTCACCAGCGCGGGCCGGGAATCGGCTCGACTCGCAGTCGACCTGTTCGCTGAGACGGCCGTCATCTGGATGCTCGGACCGGACGACCACACCCTCGACCCAATCGGCTCGCAGGATTTCGAACCACTGCGCGATCAGCAGCTCAGCCGCGTGCTGGCCGGCCCACGCCCGGGCATAGGCGACGGTCTGGTCGGAGCAGCAGTGGCTGATGGCAACATCAGGATTCTCAACGACACGTCACCTGAGTTGATGAGCGGATTCTCTCCCTATATCGAGTTCTGCCGCCGCAGCAATGTCACATCGATCCTTATCGCACCAATTTCATGTCAAGGTCGCGTCATCGGCGCCTACGCTCTCCTTCGACGTGCTGACCTGCCCAACTTCGAGCATGCGATCGACCCCATGCTCAACCTGTTCGCCGAGACACTCGGCGAACACCTCGGCTGGGCGCGCTCACTGGCCCAGCACGCCCGCGATGAGGCGATCCTGAATTCCCTTGACCCAGCCGTCATTTCCACTGACCTTGACCGGCGAGTCACCTCATGGAACCGCGGTGCCGAATTGCTATACGGCATCCCCAGCGAACAGGCTCTCGGAATGCGATTGCTATCGCTGATTCCCACAGACCCCCAGACCGATCCCGCTTCCCCCTTCGTACCCGGTGGTCATATCGAGGATGACGAGCGCTGGCGGGTAACGATGCGCGAGGGTGAGTGGACGGGACAGGTCCGCCAGCAAGCCGCCGATGGACGCATCCTGGATGCCCGTCTTCGGCTGACATTACTCGAGGCAATGGACGGCAGGGTCCTGGGTGGTCTTGTTCTGGCCCGTGAAGTGGATGTCGATGATCGGATCCAGGGACACGCCGATATCGACGGTGCCGAGCAGTCCATCCTCGATGCAATTGACACCGAGTTGGCGGTGGTCGATCCACATGGACGGATCTCGGCCACCAATATCCGATGGGAGCAGCGCAGCGCTGACGGGAAGGATCACAGCGGTGCATGGGTCGACTCGGCACCGGGGAATGATCTGCTGGCACTGCTGCGCACTGCTTCGAGTACCCGCCCAGTAGCCCGGGAGGCCCTAGCGGGAATCGAGGGTGTGATCAACGGCCGACTCCAGCGGTTCACCCTGCCCTACGACTCGAACGTCGATGGGTCAGATCGCTCGTATCTGCTGACTGTCAAGCCTTTGCAGGGCCAAGGTGTCTTGGTCGAACATCTCGACAACACCCTTCAGCAGGGCTTGGAACGACAACTGAGTTACCGGGCCACCCATGATGCCCTCACCGGACTCCCCAACCGGGCACTGCTGTCCGACCGCCTCGTTCAAGCACTCATCAGGGCACAGCGCACCGGTCGGATGGTTGCCGTCATGTTCCTCGACCTGGACCATTTCAAGGAAGTCAACGACACTCTCGGCCATGCCGCGGGAGATCAGGTCCTGCTTTCAGTATCCCGCCGTCTTGTCAGAGCCTGCCGGGCCAGTGACAGTGTCACAAGATTCGGTGGTGATGAGTTCGTCATCGTGGTCGAGGATGTTGATTCACTTGACAACATCCGCCGCGTGGCACAGCGGATTCTTGATGCACTGGGCACTCCCATTGTCGTCGACGGGTCTGAACTGTTCTTCGGCGCTTCCCTGGGAGTAGCGGTGGCGGCGCCCGAACTTCCCGCGACCTCGCAGGTCGAAGGATTGCTTCGTGATGCGGACACGGCCATGTATCGGGCCAAGGAATCGGGACGCAACACGTACGTCGTCTTCGACCCGGAGATGCGTGAGCGGGTGGCCAGTCGCCTCGAACTCACAAACGCACTCAGGCACGCGGTGACCCGCAACGAAATGCGCCTCCTGTACCAGCCTCAGTTCGCCCTCGGATCGAGTCGGCTCGTTGGCGCTGAAGCCTTGATCCGCTGGCAGCATCCTGATTGGGGCATCGTGCCACCGAGTGAGTTCATTGAGGCAGCGGAGGAGAGCGGGGCAATCATCGAGATCGGCGCCTGGGTTCTCGATGAGGCCTGCCAAGCGCTGGCCGGATGGCAGACGGAGGCTCCGGATCCCTTCACGATCCACGTGAATCTCTCGGCCCGACAGCTCATCGATCCAAATCTGGTTCCCCTCGTGCGAAACAAACTTGCCCTACATCAGATCGAGCCACATCGCCTCGGCCTCGAGATCACCGAGAGCGCGCTCATGTCCGATCCAGAGGCAGCAGCACGCACCGTCGAGGATCTTCACAACCTCGGCGTGGTTATCTCCGTCGATGATTTCGGGACTGGCTACTCATCACTTGCCTACCTTCAACGCTTCCCGGTCGATGCGTTGAAGATCGATCGATTCTTCATCTCGCGCATCGACCACGATCCTAAAACCGCATCCCTTGTGAAGGGCATTGTGAGTTTGGCTCAGGCGCTCGGGCTTGAGACCGTGGCTGAGGGCGTCGAGACCGAGTCCCAGCGAAAGCTGACCGAACAACTCGGCTGCACGTCCTATCAGGGTTTTCTGCGTGCCCGACCCGGACCGGCCGATGTGATCAGCGGCCTGTTGAGCACGCACTTGGACAAGACTCGATAACAAACCTCTAGAGTCCCCCACGATCCACGCACCGATCAGGGCAATTGCTCTGGTTGAGGGGTAATCTCGAGCCATTCGTTGCGAATCATTGAGCTCTGGAGTCTGACCACGTGGCTGGTGATACACACACTGCTGCTGAACGAACCATGCAAGCGGTGCACGCGCTGCGAAGTGCTCAACGTGAGGACGCCTATACCCTTCTGCGGGAGGCCCTTACAGCCGATGATGAATACGCGCCGGCCTGGCAGTGGGTTGCGGCTCTCTGCGAAAGCCCGGCGGAGAAGAAATTTGCCCTGCTGAAGGCTCAGGAGTTCGATCCGACGGACCGTCAGGCCGAGCAGTTGAGAGAACTCGGCGACATCGAGCCCGAAGAACCGACGATCATTGTTCGACATGCCGAACCTCCACCTGACGATTTTGATTTCGACGCGTTTGCCGCGGATCACCACATGGAAGTGCGTCGCAACCGCCGCTGGGTGATTGGTACCGCGATCGGACTTCTAGCTGCGATCTTGGCTGGCTACCTTCTGATCAACAGGCCGGCCACCCCGGTGTACCTAGCGATTGTTGATGCACGAACGGGTGCAACCAATGATGGTGAGATCACTAGAGCAGCCGAAGCCGCAGTTGCCGCCATCAACGAGGAGGGTGGACTCGATGGCCACCCCATTGAACTTCTGGAATACGACGACCACAACGATGTAACGCAAGCGGTCGGCATCGCAAAGCAGATCGTGAGCGAGAACAAGGTGCTCGCAGTTATCGGACATCGGCGTTCTACAACATCGATCGCCACTTTCCCCCTATACGGCCAGGCGCACATCCCCGTCATCACCCCCTCCGCCACTGCCGACCAAGTGACAGCCGGACAGCCATGGGCATTTCGAACCGTCTTCGATAACAGTCAGGAGGCGGCCGGAATCGCGGCTGTCACCATCGCCTACACGGATACTAAGAAGGCCTTCCTGGTCAGCATCAACAACGAGTACGGAGCATCGCTTCGCAGCGCCTTCACCACCGCCTTCGCACGGGACGGTCGCCAGCTCTCGGGAGATCTGGTTATCCCATCGGCCTACTCCTCAATTGCGGCCATGAAGCCCTGGGCCGACAAGGTTGTTCAACAGTTCAATGCTGCTCGTGCGATGGGAGATCCTGGGCCTGTCGTACTGATGGCAAATCTGGACATTGGGGCCGAGACAATCAAGGCCCTTCGCAATGCCGGCTACGCCGGACCTATAGCAGGCTCAGATTCCATGGGATCAGGTGATCTCATCCGTCAGCTGTCGATTGGAGAACACCCCGTCAGAGATTTCTCCAACATCGTGGTTGCAGTGCCCGTGGCCAAGGAGACACTCACCGGTCGGGCCGTCAAGGTGATTCGCCAACTCGAGGAGGCGAGTGGACTTCGAAGCACCTGGCTGACTCCCACGACGTACCAGGCGGTCGACCTGATCCAGCAGGCGAGTCTGCGGATCCAGCAGTCACTCTCACCGGACACAATCACCGCCGATCGTCAGGCAATCCGAGATGCACTGGCGTCAGCCACGTCACCCAAGACAGCGTTCGCCGGAATCTCAGCCCCCGTCTACTTCAATGACAATCATGCCGCTGTGATGCCTACGGCTATTCTTCGCGGGTGGAACGCTACGGCGACGGGTCAGCCAAGTTTGGAACCTTCCTACCTTCAACTCGGTCTTACGGATCAGATGACCGAACAGGAGCGCGAGCAGGCGCGCAAGGAGGGTCGGATCGTCAAGATCTCCGGAATCGAGTATGAGAAGCAGTCCCTGGTCCGAATTGGGGTAAACATCAATGAGGTCGGACAGCTCGACACCAGCGCTGGCACGTTCTTCGCAGATGCGTTCATCTGGGTGAAGTTCCGCGGAGATGAGCGAGCGCCCAACATCGAATTCGTCAATGCAGCGTCCCCCATCGACCTTGGAAAGCCGGTGAAGTCCACGATCGGGCCGATTGGGGAACGATACGAGCTCTACCGGATCCAGGGAACCTTCAAGTCGCAGTTCGACTTCTCCGATTTCCCCTTCGACACTCAATCGCTCGATATCACGATCCAGAACATAGAAGCTCCAGCGACCCAGCTGATCTATGCACCTGATCCGGATCTGCTGGCCACATCGAATGAGGAACGCCTGCGATCGGGTGTAAACACCGGGAAGAACATAGACAACATCCCGAACTGGAAGGCCGACAGTGTCGACTTCTTCCAGCAGTCGGTCGGAAGTTCCGCAGCCCTCGGTGATCCAACGGTCGTTGATGCAGCGACGACCACCACAACCTTCTCTCAGTTCGTCACCGAGACCACCATCAGCAGGGACGTCAACTCATTCCTCGTCAAGAATGTGCTGCCCCTCCTGCTACTGGTTCT
>CAXBQZ010000004.1:0-81349 GCA_963978055.1 uncultured bacterium | reverse complement strand
CAATCGTGCCAGCCACGTGGGTGCCGTGCCACGAGCTGTTATCGGGTCGGGTACAGCCGTAGGTGCTGCTGTAGTTCGTCACATCATCGGCCGTTACGAAGTCTCCATCGTCGAGTGGGTTTGCATCTCTGGAGTTTCCGGTCGCAGCAGGATCATTGTCGTTGGCAATGACGGGGTCGCTGATGAAGTCATATCCGTAGGGCACCACGTACCCGCGGTCACGACGACCGGTGTCGATTACCGCGTTGGCAAGTTCGGGGTGCGGAGTGATACCCGTATCGAGCACCGCCACGACGATGTCATGTCTGCCTCGCTCATGCTGCCAGGCGGCAGGCGCTCGCATGGAGTATCCACCATTGGGACTACCGTACGTCGAGTCCCACAGATCCCACTGGCTGTCGAAGTACGGGTCAGAGTCAGGGACCGGACTACTTCCAAGCGCGACGAAATGATGATCGGGTTGGGCCCACGCCACATCTGATCGAGCGGTCAGAAGAGCTGAGACGTGGTGAGCCATGGATGCGCTCAGCGGATGTGCAAACCGGATCACCGTCATCCCGGATGGCAGGACGCGAACGGCGGTCACCGCAACCCCACCGCTGTAGGTGCGGGCACTTGATGTGATGGTGCTGCTGGCCCGTCGCCCATTCGTGGTGCGCAGGATCAACTGGGACACCGGGGTCGCGGGAGAGGGGACGTTGGTGGTCGCTGGAACTGAGTGCACAAGGCGCAATGGGCTCGGAACCAGGGGGAGTGGGCTACTCGGGCTGGCAGCGGCCGACCCGGTACCTGTGGCCAGCATCGTCACGGTCGTCAGGCAAGCTAGAGCCGAGCCCACAAGCCGCTTCACGAAACCCCCACCCGATCTGTGCCGTCGCGATGACGGTCTTTCCCTACATCGTACGTCGAATATTCGTAGGAGTCCGCGGCGCATGAGTACGGGGCGGCAGGAGACGCACAGGGCACCAATATGCAATACCCCGGTGGAGTAGGTGGTAAACCGCAACTTCAACTCGTGATCGAGTTACGCTCGAGCCTGATGCAGGTACCGACGGAAGGAGCTCCGATGTCACCCTCACCGGTGGATTCAGGGCGCAATGATCTTGGTCGACTTCTCATTCGCACGTCACAGGCTCTTGCTGCCGAGCCATGGGAGGACCTGCGCGGCATCGAGGGAGCCACTCATAAGGTGCTGTGGCAGTCAGGTGATGTAGTGATCGGACTTGTTCGAGTGGAGGCCGGGCGCACGAAGCCCGTACATACCCATCATGGAGCACACCACCACATGCTCATCACCAAGGGATCCTGTGTGATGCTCGGCTCGCGGGTGGATGAGGGCTCGTATATCTACGTACCTCCGGGAGTTCCACATGCCGTCGATGACGTGGGCCCGGAGGGCGTGGAGTTCTTCTATACCTATCGACCAGTTGAGCTTGGCCTCGACGACGAAAAGGTCATGGCACATCCGGTCTGATCCGGCACCTGTGCGCTCCACCGTGTGGGTCTAGGAAAGCCAGTACTCCAGAAGCTGGGCGCTTACATCTGCAATCGACGACTGGTCGGTAGAGAATGGGGCGTCGGCGATTCCGTCCTCGGCAGTCAGAGTGTCGACTGACTCGAGATGCTCGGCGAGCGTTGATCCGTGGTCACGATGCGCCAGACGTGCTCTGGCGGTCTCCGGACCAACCTCGAGTTCGACAAATCTCACGTCTTCAATGCCACAGTCGTTCAGGGCCTGACGCAATTGACCGGCCTCTAGCCTGGTCAGGATGAATCGCGGAAGTATGAAGTGATCAACACCAACTGATTGAAATCCTCGGACAACCGGGATGAGGTTCAGCACCAGCAGGTCGTGGATAGACAGGGTGCAGTCGTCTGCAAGCTTGGCCCAGCACAGGAAGTCCAGGTCGACCAGTGCGTAGGCGAGATCGGACACATCCAAGGCGCTTGCCATCTCAATAGCGACCGAAGTCTTCCCGGATCCGAGACCACCGGTGATCACCAGCGCGCGGGACCGTGGGGACTGGATGTCGGTCATGCTGACCTACCAGCCGTGTCGCAGAACATGCTCGAGCTGGTCGACGTAGAAGTCCGCATCAGCCAACGTCAGGATCATTGGTGGCTTCATCTTCAGGACATTGGCTCGCTCACCAGTCGGTTGAACGATCACTCCACGTTCCCTGAGTCGATCGCAGATGGCAGCACACTCTTTGGTTGCGGGCTCGAGAGTCTGACGGTCGCGAACAAGCTCCACGCCGAGGTATAGCCCCATGCCATGGACGGCTCCGATGAGGGGATATCTAGCCATCAGTTCGGTGCATCTCGCGATCAGGTGGTCTCCGATGACTGCTGCATTCTCCTGGAGGCCGTCCTCGGTGATGATGTCCAGAACTGTCGAACCCACGACACATGAGACCGGGCTACCACCAGCTGAGGAGAAGAAATTCCCCTGATCGCCGAATGCGTCAGCGATCGCGCGAGTGGTGATCACAGCCCCCAAGGGCTGACCGTTACCGATGGCCTTGGCAATCGTGATGATGTCGGGCCGTACGTCATGCATCTGGTACGCCCACCAGTAGTGGCCGATCCGGCCGTAACCCACTTGGACTTCATCGGCAATGCAGAGTCCACCGACGGCTCTTACGGCCTCATATGCAGCCGCCAGATATCCAGATGGAAGCAGTACGCCACCGGCATTGCCGAACACGGGTTCGCAGATGAAGGCGGCTGGTGGCCGGCCCTGTGCGCACATCATTTCGACGGTATTGGTGAATTCAGCGATGTAACTCGCCGCCGCGTCAGGACCGCGGAATGGCCCCCGATACGGATTCGGCGCAGCCACGAGATGGATCCAGTCCGGGCGGGTTTCAAGTGCTCGTGGGTTGTCGTACAGCGAGGTCGTGACTGCATCAGATAGCAGGGTCCAGCCGTGATAGGCCTCCCGGACCGCGATGAGGTCCATCCGATCGGTGGCGATCTGTGCCATATGCAGGGCCAGATCGACGGCCTCGGACCCGCTGTTGACGAGAAATACCGTGTCCAGTTCCGGCGAGGTGAGTGCGGTGAGCCGCTCGGTGAATTCAACGACGGCTCGATAGTGGAAACGGGAGTTGGTATTGAGTTTGCGCATCTGTCGGTCGACTGCGTCGGCAAGTCGTGGATCTCCATGGCCGATGACCGCGACATTGTTGACCATGTCCAGATACGACCGGGCGTTCGTGTCGATGAGATGACTTCGCCACCCACGCTCGATCTGCATTGGCTCGGCGTAGTAATGCTCCTGGAGACGAGCGAACACCAGGTCTCGCCGGCTGAGCAACTCGGCCGTCTGCTGCACGGGAACCCGCACATCGGTACCGATCAGCGGTGACGGGTCAAGGCAGAGGTCGAGCCAGCCGGCAGCCTCAGTCGAGGTGGTGAATCTGGGCACACCTGTCAGTTCCCGTGAGCTCAGCACCTGCAGCCACAGCTGACCCGTGACGAGGTGGCCGAGGACGTCACCGCGGTGACGCTGTACTCCGCCTGCTACCTCGAGATCAAGCTCGACACCGTCTATCAGGATCGTGATTCCGGAGGCTGTCTCGAAGACGGCCAAGTGGCCCGAGGAGGACGTGATTCGGCCGTCCAGTGGTGCCATGAGATCTGCACCGGCCGCCGCCCTGATGAAGATCCCGCAGCTGATCGTTGCGGGTTCCTCTGCAGATCTCTCTCGGGACAGGGGGAGTAGAGCCTCGCCAAATCGGGATACCGCCACACCGCACTCGGCGGCGTAGGTGTTCAACACGTCCCAGATAGCTCCGGGCTCGGTGAACAGCCCATTGTCGAGATCATCACTGAAGACGGAGAGATCGACGATCGCCGCTGATTGGGATCCATGAAGTACGGGGGTCGCCGAGGACAGTTCAGCGATTGCCTCTGCCGCCTGTCCGGATATCGGCATACCAAGTGATCGTCGAATCGCCGCTTCGGCAAGGTCGAAGGGGATGGAGTATGCACGATCGAAGATTCGCCGCTCGCCGTCCAGCGGTTCAACTGCTGCCGCATTGTCAGGATCCAGTGCTGCCTGATGCTCCCCGGCGACAACAAGTACCGCTCCGCGCAGAACAACCAGTGGCCATAGGGCACGAATCTCCGTCTCAGTGAGCGGGAGGACCTGGTGGTATGCGATCACGCTGTCGAGTGCTGCGAATGGGTGGTCGACATCGTGGCGCAGAACACTGGCAGCAGTCATGGCGACATCACCGATGAGCCAGCTCTTGGTGAGGTCACCAAAGTCGATGATGCCCGCAGGTCGGATGCGCCCGGCTTCATCGGGGTAACCAACGGTGTTGTCGTCGGTTACATCGTTGTGGATCACCTGAACGCGCAGATCCGACTCAACCGCACTGAGAATCTCTTCGATCTGATCCAGGCTGGTGGCGATGTTCTGCCGGCGGATCGGATCGGCTACCGAGTGGAGATAGGCGCGGGCAAGTGCAACCCCATGGCGAAGATCCCACTGACCGCCGGGGGTGACGCCGGGATGATCGAAGTCGCGCAGCGCTTTCGCCGCCCCGCCGGCCAGTCGGCCGAGGTCAGCGCAGACCGATGGTGCTAGGTACTGCTCACCGGTCAAGGTGTGACCACTGACGTATGAGATGAGTCGCACGAACAACTCGTCACCGTCGATCACCGCGGTACGGACAAACTCACCGTTGAGGCCACGGGATGGGACCGGGATCTTGAGTTCTGGTGCGTGCTGAGCGAGATAGAGCAGGGCGTCGTTCTGGGCCTCGAGAGCACCCAGCCGCCACGAGCGATTAGCCACCTTGAGGACGAGGTCACCATCCGTTGTTGCTATCCGGAAGTTTCGATCCTGATGACTGCTGAGTTCGGTGATCGCACCCTCGACACCGAAAAGGTCCTGTGCGAGCTGGGCTGCGAGTATCGCGTCGACCTTCGGCCTGGGCGAGATTTCAAGCGAGAGAGACATGACTCCAAGTCCGACGTCGTGGCAGGTGCGCAGATCCGATCACCCCCAAGTCTATTGGGTCTGTCAGTTGGCCTGCCGCTTTCGTTCGATTGCGTCAGCTATGAGTTTTCCGCCGACAAGTGCGATCACCTGCAGGGCTGCGGCTATACCGAAGATCAAACCGACACCATGATCGGACACAGCCCCGAATCCCACCGCGGCCAGAGCATAGAGCGAGGTCTTGATGCTTGCTGCTGTGGTGAACACCACGGAACGAATATTCGCTGGTGCCTCTCGTGATCGAATCGCGAAGGTGGCTGCGAGAAGGGGTCCGTCCGCAAGTCCCATGCCGAATGCAGCGACAAGAGTGGTGAGGAAGTTGGGGGAAAAGGTCATCACGGCAAGGGCGATGAAGACAGCGAACGTGCCGGCCACCAGAGTGCGGTCGATGTCACCCAGTGGGCGATAGGTGATCCACGTACTCCCCAGAACTCCTCCGATCGCAAGTGCGGCAAACACCCAACCTGAGTGTGCTAGGGATCCCTGTTGAGCAAGAACGAGTAGTGGTACCCCGACCAGAAAGCCTGCCTGACCCACAAATCCGATGGTGTTGATCCAGGTCGCGCTGGCCAGTGACGGGGTGGAGAGAAGCCCGTTGAACCCAGTCGTGACGTCGCGGACCAGTGAGTGGCGAACGCCTGGTTCGGCCTTGGTGGGGAACGGAACGAACGGGCGAACGATCAGGGCGATGACCAGCAGCACGAAGGTAAAGACCAGTGGACCGATCGGACCGAGTATGACGGCGCCGGCTGCAAGTGGCGGACCGGCAACGGCTCCGATGTTGTACGTGGCTGCGTCCACGCCGTAGGCGCGCGTGAGTCGATCGGGAGGCACCAGACTCGGAAGTTGTGAACTCAGGCCACCCGTCAGAGCCGGCTGAGCCATGCCACCGACACTTGCGACGATGAGCAGCGCCCACAGCGGTGCATGGGGCATGAGGATGGCCAAGAGTGCGACCCCAACCGCAAGCACGGTGATGGCAATGCTCACGACACGGCCCGGATGTCGTACGCGATCCATTGCTGCACCGATGAACGGTCCGCCAACGGCGGCGAGTCCGGTAACTCCTGCAAGGATGAGAGCGCCCTGAGCTGCCGAATGTGAGGTGGCCAATGCCGACACGAGTACCGCTGGTCCGATTGCCTCGGTGACCGACCGCGATGCTGCAGCCATAACTGCATATGGCACCAGTGACTCGCGCTGCCGGTTCACTGCCACGGAGTACACGTTAGCGCTGCTGTGGTCGGCAGCAGTTCAGCCCTCGTTTCACCATCAGAGCAGGTGCAGGGCTTGTGCTTCCTCCCGGAGCTCGTCGCGAATATCCGGATGGGCCGCACATTCAATCAGATGCTGGGCCTGTGCCTGCTGGGAGTAGCCCCAGATCGGTGCGATTCCCTGCTCGGTGACGATTGCAGTTGCCTGGAAGGACGTCACGGGTTCGTCAATTAGCGGCACGATCGTCGACACGTGAGCGCGAGGATGCCAAGAACGCAGAGCCAGAATTGCCTGGCCCCCAGCCGAGTGGGATGCACCTACGATGAAGTCCGTCTGGCCCCCGAAACCGGAGTAGATGCGACCGTGCACCCGGGACGCATTTGCCTGAGCGAACAGATCAACCTCAAGAGCGGTGTTGACCGAGGTCATCATCGGGTTCGCAGCGATGTTGGCCGGCTCGTTGGTGGTCTCCGTCCTCAGCATTCGAACGCGAGGGTTGTGGTCGACCCATGCGTAAAGTTCGGGAGAACCGAATAGAAAGGAGGAAACCAGCGGTTGTGAAGCGTCCAACGCGCCGGCTCGATCGAGTTCGAGTACCCCGTCACTGAACATCTCACTCCAGATGCGCAGGCCTCGGCGCGCTTTAAGGCTGAGCAGGACAGCATCCGGGACAGCGCCGATTCCGAGCTGAAGGGTGGCACCGTCGCCGACACGTTCAGCTACCCGGTCGCCGATGGCACGGGAGACCTCATCCAGCTCAGTCACTCCGGGGGAGGGTAGAGCCGCGTCGTACTCGACCGCGAGATCGATGTGATCAGTGCTGAGTTCAGCATCACCGTAGGTGTAGGGCATGGCCGGGTTCATCGCAGCCACCACAACTCCACCGCGGGCGCGAACCGCCTCGATGGCGGCCGGCAAAATGTTGACCTCGACGCCGAGGGAAATCTTGCCGTCCACCGGTGGTGTCGTGTGGACAAGGACGATGTCAGGTGGGCAGGTGGAGGTGAAGAGCTTCGGCACCATCGACAGCCGGGCCGGTATGTAAACCAGGTCTGCACTGGTGCGCATCCCCGGGCCGACGAAACAGGTCTCCATGGTCACGCCCGGTCGCTCCGGGAGTCCGGGCTGGGCATTGAGGGCGTGGACGACCACCTCGTCGAATGACGCGACGATCCTGTTCAGCACGCCGGTGGGCGTCGCCACATTGCCGCTGACGACGATTCGCGGCTTTGATTCGCGCACCGAGGTCTGGAGGAGGGTGCCGATTTCATCAAGATCGAGCTGCTTCAACCTGTTTCGCCTGCTTTCAGGTAACCCAGCAAACGTGATCACTCTGAGTGATGGTTATTCCACGTTCTGGAGTGAGATGTTCCTTTTTAGGCCCGCTCGGGTGATCACTGATGAATCTTCCTTGCTGTTGACGAGCGAATGAGCCTTGAGTAGGAGATGATCTGACCTAGAGTTTGATTACCCGGAAAGGGTATCTGGCTAGGTGATCGAGACCTCCGAATGGGTGTACCGGCTCGCAAGGCATGTCCATTGGGTGTCACACTCGGTGACGTAGGCCGTGATCGCGTCGTAACTCGACGTGATCAGTTCGATAGTACGGAACTGACGGAATGCCACCCGCAGGTGGTGGAGCAGAAGGGATTCCACGGTGACCGGTGACCGCGCACAGGCCCTCGTCATCGAGGACTCACCTGAAATCACCCTTCTTGTCCGAGGCCTGCTTGAGAAGGAGGGCTACGCGGTCGTCGCTACTCCGCAGGGACGTCGTGGAATCGAGTATGCCCGGGCCGAGCAGCCTGAACTTGTGATCTTGGACCTCTCCCTACCGGACACTGACGGGGTCGAGGTCTGCCGTGAGCTGCGTTCTTTCAGCGATGCCTACATCGTGATGGTCACCGCCCGTGATGACGAGGTGGACAAAATCGTCGGACTCACTGTCGGAGCCGATGACTACGTGACCAAACCGTTCTCACCTAGGGAGCTAGCAGCACGCGTTCGAGCGATGCGTCGCCGCCCCCGAGTGGCTCCGGCCCGTGAGTCTCGTGAATTCGGCCATCTGGTAATCGACCCGATCGCCCGTGAGGTCATGGTCAATGGCACCAACATCGAGTTGACCAAGATTGAGTTCGACATCCTTGATCTGCTCTCGGGCAGTCCGCGCCGAACGTTTACGCGCGAGCAGTTGCTCGAGCATGTGTGGGGTGATTGGTTCGGTGACGATCACGTGATCGAGGTACACATGGGGAAGCTGCGCAAGAAGTTGGGTGAATCCGCCTCATCCCCGCGTCATATCCGTACTCTTCGTGGTGTGGGTTACCGGTTCGAGCCCGCCTAGCCCGTCGTGCGCCGACGGTCTGGATCCATTGTGTTGACCAGGGGGTGTGATGTACGGACTTATTAATGAGGCGATGCGACGTCTGATCAGCGAGCAGGCTGGTGATGACACGTGGTTGCGCATCGCTGAACGCGCCGACACCGCCCCCACCTTTGTCGGACTGCTGTACTACGACGACGAGATCACCTACCGCCTGGTCGGTGCGGCCAGTGAGGAGCTGGACACTCCCGCCGAAGATCTACTGCGGGCATTCGGGCAGTACTGGTCCTCACGTGTTGGACCAGAGAACTATCGAGACATCCTGGGTGCCACGGGTACGAGTGTTGCAACCGTGCTGGCAAACATGGATCTGATGCACGCGCGCATCCAGAATCTGTACCCGGATCTGGTGCCTCCATCCTTCTCGGTTTCCGACACCTTCGACGGGGGTGTAATGGTCGAGTACCGGTCACATCGTGAAGGGCTCGCGCCGTTTGTGGTCGGGCTGCTCGAAGGGCTGGGAACCCTCTACGACACCCCTACCACCGTCACTCATGAGATGGCGAAGACGCCGGAACAACCATTCGATGTGTTCCGCGTGCAGATCGGGGGCTAGCCCGACGTGCAGATCAGCATCGCGAGTGAGCATCTCGACCGGGTGGCACCGTTTGGGATCTTCCTGGATGACTCCCTGCGCGTAATCCGTGTTGGCTCATCGTTTGAGCGGCTGGGAGTGTTCAGCGAGCAGCAGTTGCTGTGGGATCTGTTCATTCCCATTAGGCCCACTGCGCTCACCGATGCTGACTCACTGCGCCGCCACGCCGGCACGCTGATTCTGATGACGTTCAAGAAGACTCAGACGCAGTTCCGGTTTCAGTCGGTCCCGGTGAGTGAGCCCGCGGGAGTTTTCTTGGTCGGGTCACCAGTTGTCACGAGCTCACCCGAACTTGAGCAGTTAGGCCTGTCCTCATCTGATTTTGCACCCACCGATCAGACTCCGGATCTGCTGTTCCTGCGACAGGGTCAGGAACGCAGTCTGGACAACCTGAAGCTGCTCAATCAGGAGTTGCAGGACACCGCAGCTGAGTTGCGTGCGTCCAATCGACAGCTGGTCCGCGCGGAATCCCGCTATCGACACCTCGTTGAGGCTCAGCCGCTGGCTATGTATATCGATCGCCTCGGTCCGACGGCCGCCGCTGAATTCGTCTCTCCGCAAACTGAGGGCATGTTTGGATATCCGCTTGATCGCTGGCTGAATGAATCAGCCTTCTTCTTCGAGATGATGCATCCCGATGATCGTCAGCGGGTATGGCGCGCCCACGTGGCAGCAGACCGCGACAACAGCCCCTTCGATGAGGAGTTCCGGGTCATCACAGCTGATGGGCGCACCAAATGGGTTCGTACCGTCGACTCCGTGATTGAGGACGGCGAAGGTGAACGCCGCCGACTTGGATTCATGATTGATATCACCACGGCCAAGCTGGATGAGCAGCGAGTGATCGAGTCAGGCAGCCGCATGACCTCGCTGCTGGAGAACATGCGTTACGGCGTGCTCGTGGAGGATTCCGTCCGTTCGGTCGTTTTGGCCAATGAATCACTGTGCTCGATGTTCCGTACGGATATGGGCCATCAGGAGCTGATCGGACTCCCAGTATCAGCAGCCATCAGTCGGCTGGTGCCGCCAGCAGATGATCCCGCTGGTTTTCTGCGGCGTACTGAAGAATTGGTGAATCGTCGCTGGCCCGCTCAGGGTCAGGTACTCAATCTCAGTGATGGTCGAGTCCTCGAGTTCGACTTTCAGTTGATCATGAATGACGACACCCATGTCGGTGCGATCTGGCTTTTCGAGGATGTCACTGAACGAGTGCGCGATCGTGATGCACTTTCTCGGGCCCGTGACCTTGCTGTCGCTGCATCTGATGCCAAGGGGCAGTTCCTGGCCACCATGAGCCATGAGATCCGCACTCCGATGCATGGGATCATCGCCCAGATCGACCTTCTGCGAGGGACTCCACTTGATCGCGACCAGCGTGAAGGTATCGATGTCATCAGCCAGTCGGCTGAGGCACTGGTGAGCATCATCAACGACATCCTCGACTATGAAAAGGTTGAAGCAGGCCGTATTGAGTTGAACATTGGCCCCACCGATGTCCGTGAAGTTGTCAATGGGGTCACCACCCTGCTTTCGGCGCAAGCTGCTGGGAAGGGACTCTCGATCAATGCCACAGTTGATCCGCTCATGCCACAGCGTGTTCTGGGGGATGGCAGCCGGTTGCGCCAGGTGCTGCTCAACCTTGCAAACAATGCCGTCAAGTTCACCTCCGTTGGATCGGTTGATCTCGAGGTTCGGCATGATCGTGACTCGGCTGGGGCGGATGTCGTGTCATTCGAGGTTCGCGATACCGGACAGGGGATCCCACGCGATCGACTTGAATCGATCTTCGATCCGTTCGTTCAGGCCAAGGCAGGACAGGATGGCACTGGGCTCGGTCTGGCCATCGCGCATCGACTGGTGGGCCTCATGGGTGGCGCGCTCACCGTGACGTCAATCGTGGGTGAGGGTTCGCGTTTCAGGTTCGCGATTCCTATGCAGGCAGTGTCTGAAAACTGGGACGCCGTCACGCGGGTGGCACCTCCGGAGCCCGCACCGGCTGAGCTCACCGCTCTCATTGTCGATGACTCCGACGCGAGCCGTGCCCTGCTGGGAAGGCAGGTTGCGCGACTCGGAGTGCCGCATCGTGCGGTTGCAAGTGGAGCTGAGGCGCTGGATGCCCTTTCACATCGGGTGCGATACACATCAGTACTGCTCGACCTAGATATGCCTGGCATGGACGGATTCGAAGTTGCCGCCGCGATCAGAGGTTCACAGGATGCGCGGATCTCCCGAATACCCATCATCGCTCTAACGACCCAGGCCGATCAGGACCTGGCTGCCAAATGTCGGGCTGCCGCGATGGATGGCCTGATCACCAAACCAGTAGACCTTTCCGAACTGCGTGATCAGTTCGAACGGCTACATGTGCGCAAGGGGTGATCGGTGAAGGGAATCATCTTCAATATTGTCGAGTCGGTGGTGGTCGCCGAGCACGGGGTCGATGCATGGGATGACGTCATCGATCAATCCGGAGTGCTTGGCGCCTACACCTCCCTCGGGACTTATCCGGACTCCGACCTCCTGGCAATCGCTGGGGCGGTTGCTGATCGCGTATCGGCTACTCCATCAAGTGTGCTTCGGCATGTCGGCCATCAGGGACTCAGCCGCATCTACGATCGGTATCCGGAGTTCTTCACCCCACATCAGGATGTTCTCTCCTTTCTGCTGACTATCGACGAGATCATCCACCCCGAGGTGCGGGCACTCTACCCGGGAGCTGATGTTCCCTTTTTCACGTACCACGTGGTTGATGGAAACACTCTGGAGATGACCTACCGCTCCCTGCGCAAGAGGTGCGACTTCGCCGAGGGAATGATTCTGGGAGCGGCGGAGCACTACGGTCAGATGGTCGAGATCGTTCAACCGCGATGCATGCTTCGCGGCGATGATGCTTGCGTGCTGAGAGTCACCACAAGATGAGCAATGAGCTGGCGCTAGCCCGTCTGGAGCGTCGCGCTGCGCGCGAGAACGCCGCCCGACGTGAGGCGGAAGCCACAGCGGAGATTCAGATCCGCCGGGTTCGTGAGCATGCGCGCGAGGTTGAATTGCTCGGATCGATCGCCGCCATTGTCAATGAAAGTGAGAACTCTGAGTCAGCGCTCACCCTCGCTGCCAAGTCAATTAGGAGGCACTGTCGGTTCGCCGTCGCTCACGTGCTGGTACCCGATCAGACTGGTGCTCTCGTGAGCGCAGATATCTGGGATGCCGACGCTAATCACGTGGAGTTCCTTGAACGTGTGATCACCGCGACGCTCGATAAACGCTTCGTGCCACCAGAAGATCTGCCTGGTCAGGTCGCAGGGTCCCATCAGACGGTGTGGTGGGCGGATATCAGGCAGCCGGGACAGTTCGGTCTCCGTCCGGATCTCATCGCCGGATCAGCTTGGGCGTTTCCAGTGATCGCGGGTGTTGACGTCGTGGCGGTGATTGAGTTCCTTGATCCACGTCCGCGTAAGCCTGATGAGCGTCTTCTTCAGTTGGCTCCGGCCTTTGGCACCCAACTCGGTAGGGCGGTGGAGTGGGATCGAGTACGTCAGCGTGAGGCAGGTGACCGCAAACGTCTGGAGGAACTGCTAGCTCAGCGCACGCGCGAGGCTGAGCAGGTAGAACGTTCGTACGCGGTGGCCGATCAGGCCCGCGATGCATTTGTTGCATATTTGTCTCATGACGCACGGCGTCGCGCGGCCCTGCTCATCAGTAGTGTCAGTGATGGGGGCGAAAGTTCGTCGACGGCGGTCGAGGAGTTGGACGCCCTCCTTGATCGACTTGTCCGAGTGGTCGACCGTTCTGATCGACGGTTTGCCGGTGAACGGCTGGCGATTCCCCTCGCCGAGTTGGCTGCTGCGATCAGTTTCAGCCAGTCCGCCTTCGAACCGTCGGCTATCGACGTCCGAGTGAATGGCCAGGATGAGGCCGTCATTGAACTCAACGTCGAGTTGATGACTAATCTGATAGCACTTGTCCTTGCCCACATCTCGGCCACCTCGAATAGTGATGCCGTGGTCGTCGACCTTGAGGTTTCACCGGATAATCTCGCAGCCACCATCTCAAGTTCAGCGGCCTTCGCACTGTGGGACACCGAAGCCCGCGTAACGGGTGATGACGAGATCAGCCAGGCGGCTAGGTTGGCCAAGGCGCTGGGTGGCTTCCTGACAGTCTCCCAGAGTGAGCGTCAGGATCACGTGGTCCGAGTTGTTGTTGCCACCCAGTACAAGCAGCAGGGTGCGGTCAAGGACCTCAACAGACGGATTCTGCTTGTGGACGACAACGAAATCAATCGTAAGATCGCGGGCGCGATGCTCTCGCGCCTGGGGCTGGAGGCCGATGTTGTCACTGGCGGGCTGCCAGCCCTGACAGCGATGACTGAGCGCGAGTACGGCCTCATCCTGATGGACGTGCAGATGCCCGACCTTGATGGGCGTGATGCGACCAGACGCTGGCGAAGTGGCGATGGTGGTGCGACGCGTGTTGATGTGCCGATTGTTGCGGTAACGGCACATGTCGCTGAGTCCGAGCGCGTGGAATGTCTGAGCGCAGGGATGAATGACTACTTGAGCAAGCCATTCGGGCTGGAGGGCCTGCAGGCGACTGTCCGCCGATGGATCAGCGATAGCGAGGACGGGACTGCCTCGGAGTAGTTGGACGTTGGGCTCAGATTGAACCGTTGAGGTAGTCGGTCATCGCGGCAACAGAAAGTCGGCTGGCGGTTTCGACCTCCGTCAGTCGTTCGTCCATATCCTCAGCTTCGTCGCTCATGGCAGCCCGCTGCATCTCCTTGGCGCTCACGGACACGGCAGTAGCGCCCAGCATTGCCGCCGGTGAACCGAGCGCATGGGCGACGGAGCGAATCTTCTCCGGGTCACCCTCGGCAACCGCGTCACGGATCGCTGTCAGACGTCCGGGCAGTTCGTCAAGGAATGCCTGCACGGCCTCCATGACCAGGCCTTTGTCACCAATCTCATCGGCCAGAGAGGTTAAGCGGGACACATCCAGCACGACGGGCAGATGTTCAGTCACTGGCACTCCGATGCACTCATTATGGATGTTTGGTCCGCGCTGTTCCTATTCATAACCTATGACCCGGGTCCTGTGGAAGGCCGACGCGGTGAGGAAAGTGAGAGCCTGCGGACTGGGAGCTGAGCAGGAATGTGAGCTCGTCGAGGATTGTCGGCCAGAAGCGGTTCTGCTTGCAGTCGTCTGTGAAGCGGCAGGTCCCTGATGCCAGAGGTAGCATTGCGATGTGTCCATCTCCGTCGCCAACAACCTGGCGGCTGCGGTGATGCACGTCGTGCAGCTCGTCCATACAGCGACCCCGAGCCCATCTGTACCACCGAGTGGACAGACCCCGCCCTCGCCTATCGGTGGCTTGGCACCGTTCGGCCTGCTCATCGGAATCCTGCTGATCGGTGGAGTGAGCATCTTCTACGGGCGGCGTGGTCAATGACCAAGACTGGGCCGCAGCCCGCAACAGCCGTATCGCGGGCTGGTGCCCGACGTCCGGGTCCGCTGCTGATCACGTGGGTAATTGCCGGACTGTTGGCTGCAGGACTCTTCCTGTGGCTGGGAGATGGTCGCCCCGTGCCGAGCCCAGTGGGGATTCCCGACCCGGGTCTGGGTACCTCCTGGGGATTGCCCATTGCTCGTGCCCTCTGCGATTTAGCGGCCATTCTCACGATCGGGCTGCTCCTTCTGGGGGCCTTTCTGGTCCCGGCGCGTGATGGTGTCCTTGCCGGTGCCCGACTGACGTGGACGACCGCTGCGCGCTGGTCGGCTTTGCTGTGGGTTGCCTGCGTAATCGTCCAAGCGTTCTTCACGCTGTCGAATGTGCTGGCACAACCACTTCCTGAGGCGGCCGACCCAGCTGTTATGTGGAGTTTCATCACGCAGATCGATCTGGGCCGTGCCCTGCTGGTGCAAGCTGCACTTGCTGGCCTCGTGGCCCTCGTTGCGACCTACACCCGGACAACGGTGGGGGCGCTGGAATGCGGACTTCTGGCAGTGGTCGCATTGATTCCGCCGGTACTCACCGGACATGCTGGCACCTCCTCGGATCACACAATCGCGGTGAGTGCGCTGATGGTTCACGTGATAGCGGTGAGTCTGTGGTGTGGCGGTCTCGCGGCACTGGTCCTGCTCGGCACCTCAGATCGTCGCTCATATCCGGTTGCGGTTCCTCGCTTCTCGGCGTTGGCGCTGTGGTGTGGCGCAGCCGTTGCCATCAGCGGTGCGCTCAGTGCCTGGATCCGGCTGGCACATCCCACCGAGTTGTTCACCACGTCATATGGACGAATCATCGTGGTGAAGTTCGTGCTCCTGGTGATTCTGAGCATCTTTGGAGTCTGGTATCGCCGAGTGGTCATCACCTCGCTGTCACAGGAGGTAACCCGCGTGACCTTCTTGAAGGTTGCCGCTGTCGATGTGACGATCATGGCTGTCACCGTTGGAGTGGGGGTCGCGCTTTCCCGGACGCCACCGCCCAACTCCGGTGCTGTTGATCCGAGCACACTCTCGCCCGCTCGATCGATTCTTGGCTTCGATCTGCCACCTGCTCCAGATGTGCCCAACCTGCTCTGGGGTCAGGCGCGGATCGATGGCTTCTGGCTCACTGTCGTCATCCTGATGGCCGCGCTCTACATCACCGGTTTGCGAGTCATGAGACGATCAGGGGACGCCTGGCCGTTGGGACGCACAATCTCCTGGTTCATCGGCGTGACGATGCTGACATTCGTCACGCAGAGCGGATTCGCCACCTATACGCACGTGATGTTCTCCATGCACATGTACGCGCATATGGTCGAGGCGATGATCATCCCGATCTTCCTCGTGCTCGGAGCACCTATCACCCTCGCGCTGCGCACCCTCCCACGCCGTCCGGATGAACGCGGGCCTCGGGAGGTGCTGCTGAGTGTCCTAGGCTCAAAGTACGTGCAGTTCATCAGCTATCCCGTAGTTGCCACAGTGATCTTCGTCGGAAGCTTCTACCTGCTCTACTTCACACCCCTCTTCCCGTGGCTCATCAGCAGCCATTGGGGACATGTTCTGATCGCCGTTCACTTCCTCCTTAGCGGCTACCTGTTCTTCTGGGTGCTGATTGGGGTCGACCCATCACCCCACAAGCCGCCCTATGTCGTGAGCATGGTGATCATGCTCATCGTGATGCCGCTGCACTCGTTCTTCAACATCGCTCTCATGATGTCGACGACGGTCCTAGCTGAGGAGTTCTATACGACCCTGGCACGGCCATATGCAACTGATCTGCTCGCCGATCAGCATCTGGGTGCAAGTGCTGGCTGGGCCATGGGTGAGATTCCGATGGTGATCATGATGGCAGTGATGTTCTTCCAGTGGATGCGTTCAGATGAACGTGAGGCCCGACGCAGCGACCGTGCTCAGGAGCGGGCAGCCACGACCGGGGTTGGACATGATGAGCTGGCCGAGTACAACGCGCGACTGGCGAAGTTGGCCGAACGCGACCGGGCCTCTCGCCCATAGTACCAGCCTGACGCGTGACTAGTCAGGTTGCGTCCGCCACACTTGCCCCGTGAGCCTGACCCTTGCCATCGACTGCGGCGGTACCGGCATCAAGGCTTCGGTACTCGATGCTGCGGGCACGCTTCGGGTCAAACCTCATCGCGTGCCAACTCCGTACCCACTATCCATCGAACGATTCCTCAGCACCCTCGAGGGTCTTGCCGGTGAGCTGCCGCGGGCGGATCGTGCAACGGTTGGGATCCCCGGCATGATTCGACATGGGGTCGTGATTGCGACTCCCCACTATGTGACGGAGGCTGGACCGCGAAGTCGGGCTCACCCTGAACTGATCGACCAGTGGCATGGGTTTGATGCTGAGGCAGCGCTAACGAATCTGTTCGGAATCCCAACTCTGGTGTTGAACGATGCGGAGATTCACGGTGCGGGGGTGGTCTCAGGGACAGGTCTGGAACTCGTTCTCACCCTCGGTACCGGATTGGGATGCGCCTTGTTCGATGGCGGGCGGCTGGCTCCACACCTCGAGCTGTCACAGGCGCCGGTCCGCTGGGGACTCACCTACGACACCTATATCGGTGATCGGGAGCGGCGTCGGCTGGGGCCAGCCTTCTGGTCCCGCCGCGTACGTCGAGTGGTTGACGCGTTGCGGCCAGTGTTCGTGTGGGACCGCCTGTATCTCGGTGGTGGTAACGCGCGCGTGCTGAGCGCTGATGTCGTCGCTGAACTGGGTGATGACGTGGTGATCGTTCCAAATACCGCTGGCATCGTAGGCGGTGTCCGGGCCTGGGATCTGCGCAGTCGGTGATCTGACCCCTGTGGTCTGGGTCATAACGTGTGGGCCGTTTCATCTCACCAGCGGATGGTCACGATAGGTTCGAAGGCGTTGGCATCTACTGGGAGGCATCGTGGTTGACGTTCGTCCGTTCCGCGCACTTCGGCCAGCTGCTGGTCGAGCGGCGGTATTGATCTCGCCTCCGTACGACGTCATCGATGTTGAAGAGGCACGGGCCTACGCCGCCGGTGATAAGGACTCGTTCCTGCGAGTATCTCGAGCTGAGATCGACCTGCCTCCAACGATCGATCCACATTCAGACGAGGTCTATGCCCGTGCGCGCACCAACCTTGACGACTTCATTGCCAGAGGGGTGCTGGTTCTCGACGATGTACCGACGTACTCGGTTTACCGACTTGTGATGGGCTCGGTGACGCAGGTCGGCATTGTGGCTGCTGTCTCCGTCGACGATTACGACGAAGGTCGGGTGCGCATCCACGAGTACACCAGACCCGATAAAGAGCTTGATCGGGTCAAGCACATCGAGGCCCTCGATGCCCAAGATGAACCGGTCTTCCTGCTGAGCCAGCGATCACCGGATGTCGATGTCATCGTCACCAGAGCAATGGAGCAGGAACCCACTGTCGATCTTGTGAGTCGAGAGGGAATTGCGCACACCCTGTGGGTTATCGATGAACCTTCAGAGGTTGCTGCCCTTCATCGCGCACTCGCACAGGTAGGTGATCTGTATGTGGCTGACGGACACCACCGAAGTGCAGCTGCTTCGCGGGTGCACGCTGCCCGTGAATCGCAGCCTGGGGAACACGATTCATTCCTCGCGGTTGTCTTTCCACTCGATGACGTTCATGTCATGGCCTACAACAGGGTGGTCGCTGATCTTGTGGGTCGGTCAGGACCGGAGTTCCTCGACGCCTTGAGCCAGGTGGCGACAGTTAAACCCTCACGAACGGCAGTCGCACCAGTCGAACGGCATCAATTCGGTGTGTTCCTCGACGGTCAGTGGTACATCGCACAGATGAGTGACGTCGATGAGGCCAACTCTCTGGGGCGCCTGGACGTCTCCCTTCTCCAGGATCGTGTTCTGGGTCCACTCCTGGGAATCGGTGACCCGCGAACAGATGTGCGGATTGCTTTCGTTGGAGGTATCCGCGGAACCGCGGAGATTGAACGTCTCGTCACCTCAGGCCGCGCAGCGGTCGGGTTCACCCTGTGCCCGACGTCCACCGAGGATCTTGTGGCTGTGGCATCCGAAGGTCAGGTAATGCCGCCAAAGTCCACCTGGTTCGAACCCAAACTGGCCAGTGGGCTGTTTCTACACCCGATTAGATAGCCGTAACGATCAGGAATACCGCTGACTGTTAGCCAAGCAGAGTTCTAGCCGCATGCACGTGGAATGAGGCTGAGAGCGAGATGTCGTCGATGTGAACTCGCTCATTCTTGTTGTGGTAACCCGACTCGATCACCTCACTTGGAGTGGTGATGAACGGACTGAACCCGTAGGCCACCGTGCCGAATTCCCTGCGTAGGAATACAGAATCGGTGAACCCAGTGCAGAGAACTGGCATGAGCGTGGACCCCAGGGTCTGCGCCGCGTAGGCAGCCATCAGATCCCACAGGACTCCGGCGGGCTCGGATGCGTTGCCGTGAATAGCCGGTTCGACCTGTGACAACTCGTAGGCAATGTCATCGCCGAGCCGCGCTCGCACGGCGGCGAGAACCTCGGCCTCCGTTGTGCCAGGAAGGATTCGGCAATCGAGTTCGACGCCGGCTCGCGCCGGCATCACGTTGCGCGCCTTCGAGCCGTGAAGCATCGTCGGAGCCATCGTGATGCCCGATGTAGACAGCAATGCTCCATGCCATCGCGGATGCATCTGCGATGCCGCCTCAATAGCCCCGCGCAGACCCAACCGCTCGACTGCGTTGTCATCGTTGAGAAGGGCAGTGACCATCGCCTGAATTGTCGGGTGGTCTATGGGTTCGGCCTGACCCTTTCCGAGGATCGAGAGAAGCTGCCCCAGCAGTGGAACTGCGTTGTCGCCCAGTTCTGGCATTGAGGCATGGCCGGCCTCGCCTACAGCGTCGACGCGGATGGGACAGGTGCCCTTCTCTCCAATGGACACATCGATAACGGCACGACCGTCTGCCAGCGGATAGGCCATACCACCCCCCTCATTGAGGGCGAAGTCAGTGGCAATATCTGGACGTTCCTTGACCAGCCAGTTCATGCCCACGTTGGCCGAGCCGTCCTCCTCATCGGCCACGATCACCAAGAGAAGGTCACCACCACCCCGCCAGCCCTGACGTGCCAGTGATGCCATGGCGGCTGTTCGCGCAGCCACCTCATCCTTCATGTCTACTGCGCCGCGACCCCAGAGGTATCCCTGGTCATCCAGGACAGCCTCGAATGGTGGAACCTGCCAATCACGAGCATCTGCGGGAACGACATCGCTATGTCCGACGAATGCCAATGACGGGCCCTGGCCAGTTCCAGGAATCCGGGCCACAACATTCGCCCGCGCAGGATCGTTGGCGATCAGTTCCACCTCGACACCGGCTGATGACAGATATTGCGCCAGAACCTCAGCGACGGCCGTTTCATTGCCGTTCGTCGAGTCGATACGAATGATTTCACGTGCCAGTTCGATCGACTCCCGGTCGCGTCGGGCGGCTTCAAGCTCGTCCTCGGCTGGGATCCGCGCCTCGGTGTGCTGACCCATCTGCGTCGTCATGCTCCTAGGCTAGGGGAGTTTCGGGCGCAGGATGTGTGATCGGTCACGAACGGCCAAAATCTCGGGACGCTGTAGCGACGTTCGGGCTCGGAAATGGCAGACTCAGCGCATAGTCTGCACGTCAATGCAGGAGGAGAGAAGAGCCGGATGGCTACGACTGGAATTGATGCACCGGGCCGCGCCCAGATCGGGGCCAAGACCCTGCGCAAAGATGCGTGGTGGATCGCGCCACTGGTTACCTTCCTTGCCCTGACCGCCTTCGTGGTCTACTCGGCATGGCGAGTGTTCAGCGGTAAGTACTACTTCTACGAGCCGTATATCTCGGTGTATTACTCACCATGTCTGTCCACCTCCTGTGTCCCCGGGTCGGGATTTGCTGGCACCCCAATTTCCTGGTGGCAGCTGTCACCGGCGCTCTTGGTTGCGTGGATTCCGCTGGCCTTCCGGTTCACCTGCTACTACTACCGCAAGGCGTACTTCCGGTCCTTCTGGTTGTCTCCGCCCGCCTGTGCTGTGGCAGAGCCGCATGGCAAGTACACAGGTGAGCGTCGTCTTCCGCTGATCCTGAACAACCTGCATCGGTACGCGTTCTACCTCGGCCTCGTGCTGAACGTGATTCTTACCTGGGATGCTCTCCTTGCCTTCCGCAATCACAACGGTGAATGGGGCCATATGGGCCTGGGCACTGTGCTCCTGACTGCGAATGCTGCATGTCTGTGGCTTTACAGCCTGTCGTGCCACTCCTGCCGAAATGCAGTGGGTGGGCGAATCACGCACTTCAGCAAGCACCCGGTCCGCTACCAGATGTGGACGTTGGTGTCCAAGCTCAACCAGCGGCACATGATGTGGGCATGGATCTCCCTGTGCACGGTTGTCGTTGCTGACTTCTACGTCTTCCTGTTGGCCTCTGGCCGGCTGACCGATCTCACGTTCTTCTAAGACGAAGGCTGAAAAGGATTTCCATGAGCGAGATTGAACGGCACTCCTTCGACGTCGTCGTCATCGGTGCCGGTGGCGCTGGTCTGCGTGCGGCTATCGAGGCTCGCATGCAGGGCAAGCGTGTAGCGATCGTCTGCAAGTCACTGTTCGGCAAGGCCCATACGGTCATGGCCGAGGGTGGGATCGCTGCCGCCATGGGCAACGTCAACTCCCACGACAATTGGCAGGTTCACTTCCGCGACACGATGCGCGGTGGCAAGTTCCTGAACTCCTGGCGAATGGCGGAACTTCACGCCAAGGAGGCACCTACTCGCGTGTGGGAACTTGAGACGTACGGTGCCCTGTTCGACCGGACCCCGGATGGCAAGATCAGCCAGCGCAACTTCGGTGGTCATGAGTATCCGCGTTTGGCCCACGTCGGTGATCGCTCCGGTCTGGAGTTGATCCGAACTCTGCAGCAGAAGATCGTGTCGCTTCAGCAGGAGGATTACCGCGAGACCGGTGACTATGAGGCCAAGATCAAGGTCTTTGCTGAGGTCACCATCACGCGACTCCTCACGGTTGATGGTCGCGCGGCCGGCGCCTTTGGCTACTACCGCGAGACCGGTGACTTTGTCACCTTCGAGGCACCAGCGGTGGTTCTGGCCACCGGCGGTATCGGGAAGACCTTCAAGGTCACGAGTGGATCGTGGGAGTACACCGGTGATGGTCACGCTCTGGCCATGCGAGCAGGGGCGACCACACTCAACATGGAGTTCATTCAGTTCCACCCCACCGGCATGGTCTGGCCACCTTCGGTGAAGGGGATTCTGGTCACCGAGTCGGTTCGTGGTGACGGTGGCGTGCTCACCAACTCCGAGGGCACCCGGTTCATGTTCAACTACATCCCGGATGTCTTCAAGGACAAGTACGCCACAACACCGGAGGAGGCGGATCGCTGGTACACCGATCCCGATAACAACCGCCGCCCACCGGAGCTGCTTCCTCGTGACGAGGTTGCTCGCGCGATCAACTCGGAGGTCAAGGCCGGTCGTGGTACGCCGCACGGGGGTGTCTACCTCGATGTGTCGAGCCGACTGCCCGCGGATGTCATTCGCAAGAAGCTTCCCTCGATGTGGCATCAGTTCAAGGAACTTGCCGATGTCGACATCACCAAGGAGGCGATGGAGGTTGGCCCGACCTGTCACTACGTGATGGGTGGAGTTGAAGTGAATCCCGACACCGAGGAAACCCGACTTCCCGGGCTCTTCGCAGCCGGTGAGGTCTCGGGCGGTATGCACGGATCCAATCGTCTCGGCGGGAACTCGCTGTCTGATCTGCTTGTGTTTGGACGTCGGGCTGGACTGGGTGCCGCTGAGTACGTCGAGGCTCTGCCACAGCGTCCCGTCGTCACCGACGAGATGCTGGCCGAGGCTGAGGCTGAGGCGCTGGCACCATTCTCCAATGTCGGTGACGAGAATCCCTACACAATTCACGCTGAACTTCAGAACACGATGAACGATCTGGTCGGCATCATCCGTACTGAGAGCGAGATGGTTGAGGCACTCGAGCGCCTGCAGGAGTTCAAGGTTCGCATCAAGAATGCCAGCGTCAAGGGTGGTCGGGCCTTCAACCCAGGTTGGCACCTTGCTCTCGACCTGAAGAACATGCTGCTGGTAGCAGAGTCGGTCGCCAAGGCTGCACTCGACCGTCAAGAGAGCCGCGGTGGTCACACTCGCGACGACTTCCCGGAAATGAGTGCCGAGTGGCGCAAGATCAACATCATCTGCAGTTATGACGGTGACGGTGCCTCGATCGAGCACCAGCCCATGGTTCCGATGCGCGAGGATCTACTCGAGCTCTTCGATGTCTCTGAACTCAAGAAGTACCTAACGGCCGATGAATTGCCCACGCACGATGCAGGGAGTGATCACTGATGGCTTACACCGCGAAGTTCAAGGTATGGCGTGGTGACGATACTGGCGGCGGCATCGAAGACTTCAGTGTTGAGGTCAATGAGGGAGAGGTCGTTCTCGACATCATCCATCGCCTGCAGGCAACTCAGGCTCCAGACCTTGCCGTTCGGTGGAACTGCAAGGCGGGCAAGTGCGGCTCCTGCAGCGCAGAGGTCAATGGCAAGCCCCGCTTGATGTGCATGACCCGCATGAGCACGTTCACCGAGGACGAGACCATCACGGTCACTCCGATGCGCACCTTCCCGGTGATCCGAGACCTCGTAACGGATGTGTCATACAACTACGAGAAGGCACGGATGGTTCCGGCATTCGCACCACCGGCTGACCTCGAGCCTGGTGACTACCGCATGGCACAGGTCGATGTCGAGCGGTCACAGGAGTTCCGCAAGTGCATCGAATGCTTCCTGTGCAACAACACGTGCCACGCAGTGCGAGATCACGAGGACAACAAGTCCACCTTCTCCGGTCCGCGCTTCCTCATGCGAATCGCCGAACTCGATATGCACCCACTCGACACCGTCGACCGACGTGACGTCGCCGTGGAGGACCACGGCCTCGGATACTGCAACATCACCAAGTGCTGCACTGAGGTCTGCCCCGAGCACATCCATATCACCGATAACGCGATCATCCCGTTGAAGGAGCGCGTCGCTGATAAGAAGTACGATCCGATCTTCTCGATCGCGTCACTGTTCAAGCGGAGCAAGGAGGGTCGCCAGCCGGCACCCGACACTCCACATGTGACGAACTAACCTCACGTCAAGGTTCGACGTTGGCCTAGCCCGCTCATTGGGTTAGGCCAACGTGATTTTTGCCATCACTTCCGCGGCAGCCCGAGAGCCCGTGCGCAGGGCACCTTCCATCAGGCCCGACCACTCACCGGCGGTGTGCTCACCGGCAAAGTAGAGACATGACAGTGGGGCGGAGAACAGATCGACGTCGCCGGGCTGCTGTCTCACGGTGTCGGCCGTGTAGGCGCCACGCGCCCATGGGTCGTCGTGCCACGTGGTCACAACGGCAGAATTCAGGTCAAGATCCAGGTCGGTGCGGATTTCCGCCAAACGCTGGGCCCAGGTAGTGGCGCCGTGTTCGGTATCAAGTCGCCCGACGGACTCCGGTGAGCCGGCGAAGGTATTGAGCACGGGCACAACGCTGCCATCGAGCCCGGTAAGCGTCCAGCACCAGAAGAGGTCGGGAACTGCGAGAACTGCGCTGATTGGTGCCGGTGATGTCAATGGAATATGAGCCTTGGCTGCATTGCCCATGGTCATCCGGTGCAGCGCCTGCGTTCGCTCTGGCGGAAGGGGTGGGTTGAACGAAAACTCCCGCAGGTGTGGAAGTGGGATGGTGACGACAACAGCATCGAACTCCAGCTCTCCGGTAGCCGTTCGCACCCGCGCGCCATCATCCCCCCAGCTGATTTCGGTGACGGGAGTCCCGAGTCGAATCCGTTCGCCAAGGAATGCTGCCATGGCTGTGGCCAAGGACTGATTTCCCGTCGCAACACGAAAACTTGGTAGGGGAGCGAAGGATGCTGTGTGGTCGATGACGCAGACATTGAGGTCATCGATTCCGTAGGCACACGACACCTGAATCCGTGCCCCGATGGCTGCTGCTACATCGGGGCGCACATCAAGTCGGGCAAGAACCGCTCCCACACTTTCTGATGACTCGTGGGGAGTGTTGGCCAGAAGTGCCGCGCCCGCGCGCATGTCGTCACGTGAGACATCGGAGACCCCGTGTGCATCCCGCTCGTAGTAGGACATTCCGGTGTCGGCAAGCTCAAGGCCAAAGCGATCGAGCCAGCGACGCATGTGGTCGTAGCCCTCGATGACGAACTCCGCACCTCGTTCAATGATGGGGCCGGTGCCATTGGGTCCGTCGATTGGCTCGGACCACACTCGCCCACCAACGCGGGATCGGGCTTCAAATACGGTCACCTCGTAACCCGCATCGACGAGTTCAACCGCTGCGGCAAGTCCGGAAAAGCCTGCCCCTACCACTGCCACCTGAGTCATAACCCCATCTCACCAGATTGACGCCGGGCTGACACGTCACCGGTCAGATTGGCGAGTACCGTTGTTCCCATGGACGAAGACCGCTCCCAGCGCACCACGATGGCCTCTCGCGTCCGCGTGACGCGTCTGGGCGGCCCCGGTGCGGGCAGTCGAGCCGACATGGTCGTCGTTGAGGAGCCACTGCGGATCAACATCGAGCAGGGTGATGCTCGGTTCGTACTGGGGTCAACGATGCGCACCCCCGGTCATGACCTTGAGCTCGCGGCCGGGCTGGCCGTGGGTGAGGGGATCCTGCTTCGACCAGATCAACTGGTGTCGGTACGACCGTGCCGGGATGGCAACGGCCCTGTTCAGGGTGAGGTCACGGTCACCGTGTCCGCTGATGCAGTCATTGACGAATCACATCTGGGGAGGGTGGCGACTCCGTCAAGTGCCTGCGGGGTATGCGGACGCGATCAGATCGACGAGATTGTCGCCCTCGCGCCGCGGATCGAGCGGGACGTTCAGATCGAACTCGAGGTGCTGGCAGCCCTGCCAGAGCTGATGCGTGAACGTCAGAACGTCTTCGATCGCACTGGCGGGCTGCATGCGGCTGGGATTGCGATGGCAGATGGACACATCCTCGCCGTGCGTGAGGATGTTGGCCGCCACAACAGTGTCGACAAGGTCATCGGCTATGCGGTGATGAATGGGATCCGACCAGATGTGCTCGTGGTCAGCGGCCGGGCAGGTTTCGAGATTGTGCAGAAGGCAGCCATGGCGGGAATCCCCATAGTTGCATCGGTATCGGCTGCTACATCGCTCTCGGTTGACGTTGCGCTGGCCTGCAATCTGACGTTGGCAGGATTCGTGCGTGACGGACGCCTGACCGTCTATTCGGCCGTTGGTCGCATCATCATCCCGTCCGCCAGCCAGGCCGTAAACGGCTAGCTGCCCATTAGTGGCAACCGGGCACCTAGGTGAAGTTTCAACGTCCTGCGCCCCCGACCGCGCCGGGGCCGTCCGGTGGCGACATGATGCGCTCGATCTCGGTGATTCGACATGACCCACTTGCGTTTCTCAATCGGATGTACGTCGACTTCGGCGATGTCGTTCAGTTCCCGATTCCGGATCCGCCCACCTACCTGATCAGCAACCCCATGGCCGCCCGACAGGTTCTGGTCTCCAACGCTCGCTCATACGGCAAGAAGACAATTCAGTACACGACGCTGTCGCTGGTGACCGGGGAGGGTCTGCTGACTGCCGATACTGACGTCTGGCGCGGACAGCGACGCAGGCTGCAACCGGCATTCCATCACAGCACTCTTGAACTCATCGCCGAACATGTCCGCGCATCGACCGAGAAGATGCTGAGCACATGGTCTCAGGAGTCCTCGACGGTCATCGACATGGATGCGGCCATGATGCATCTGGCCCTGGATGTGGTCGGCAAGTCCCTCTTTGGATCAGATCTGTCTGCCGATGCTGATCGGCTGGCCCGAGCAACCATCGAGGCCCTCGACATCGTGGTGAAGAAGGCTCAATCACCACTCTCACCCCCTCTGCGCATCCCGACGCCGACAAATCTCGCGCTTCGTCGAGCCATCGCCAACCTGGACGATGCGGTCGACCGAATGCTTGCCGATCGACGAGTGCGACCACTACCCGCTGGTGACCCACCCAGAGACATGCTCGATCTCCTGCTCGCGGAAGACGAACAGGGCCAGACGATGTCTGCACAGGAGATTCGAAGTCAGATCATCACGTTCATCGTCGCGGGACATGAGACGGTCGCCAGTGCCCTCACCTGGGCATGGCAGCTGCTGTCCACGCACCCGGAGGTGTTTGAGCGGGTGCGGGCAGAGTCCGCCGCTGTCGTCGCCTCGGGTGGTCCGCACTTCACTGATCTGGATCGGTGTCGGGTGACAGCCGCTGTGGTCGATGAGGTGCTTCGGCTCTATCCACCGGCTTGGCTCATCACCCGCCGTTCCCTTGAGGCTGATGAGGTTGGCGGAGTAGAGATCCCGTCCGGTGCGCTCATGATCGTCAGTCCTTGGCTCGTTCATCGACACCCATCGCTATGGGATAGGCCGCATCAGTTCATCCCTGACCGATTCCTCGATGAGTCAGGCCAGCGACGTCGTGAGGTCATCAACGGTCCGGGGTATATCCCTTTCGGAGCTGGTCCACGGTTGTGCATCGGACGAGATATGGCCCTGGTCGAGGCGGTTTTGGTGATTGCAGCGATGGCCTCGAGGATCGACATCGCCCCCGTCGGTCCGTCGCCGCGGGCTATGCCGCTGGTGACTATTCGTCCCGAAGGCGGGCTTCCCATGCGCGTAGGCCTGAGATCATAGATCGATCACGGATGGTGCCGCCCATCACAAGTGCACAATCCAAGTCAGGTGTTGTGGGCGAGAATGTACATATGGACGTGCGATGGTCGGACCAGCGGGCACTTCTGCTCGCCTTTGTGTGGATCCCGTCCGTCCTGTGGTTTGACACCTGGGTCGGCCTCGGCGGCCAGTTGGTCTTGGGCGCGATTACCTGGGCTCTGCTGCTCTGGTGGCTGTCACATGAGTCTGCGCTGGTGTGGGCCCAGACCGCAGTTGTTGTTGTCTTGGCCACCATCATCGAATACGTATTCTCCGGTTGGCTCGGGGTGTACGTATATCGGCTCGACCATGTACCTGCATATGTGCCGCCTGGTCATGGCCTTGTCTATCTGGCCGCGCTCACCATTGGTCGGCTCCCGTTCATCCGTGCACATGCTCGCGCCGCTATTCGTTGGACGGTGATCATCGCCGGGGCCTGGGCAGTATGGGGTCTGGTCATTTCGCCCAGGCGGGATGTGCTCGGATTCTTCTGGTACCTGTGCCTTGTGGCGTTCATTCGATGGGGCAAGTCAACCCTGCTCTACGTCGGGGCCTTCATCACGGTCAGCTACCTAGAGATTCTCGGCACCACCCTTGGGGTGTGGGCGTGGCAGCCAGTCGACACGATCATGGGCTGGGTTCCCATGGGGAATCCACCAAGTATCGCCGCTGGTGGTTATGGATGGTTCGACCTCTACGCCACTCTCGCAGCGCCTTGGGTCATCAGCACCTGGCAGCGGTGGAGGCGAGTCGAGATCTCCCCTGCACTCGATCCCGTACCGGCGGAGGACTAGCGCAGGGCAGTGATCACGAGGTCGTGGAGAAGACCGTTCGATGCCACGGCACTCTTGCGGTCCGGTCCATCCACTCCGTCCACACCGGTAAATCTGCCGCCAGCTTCGGTCACGATGATTGCCACGCCCGCAACGTCGTAGAGGTTTACTCCGGGCTCGACCGCAACGTCCACCGCACCCTCGGCAACCAGGACATGGCTGTAGAAGTCGCCATATCCTCGAACCCGCCATACCGACCGGATCAGAGCATCCCATTGCGGCTGCTTGTGAGCGGGATCGAAGACGACCTCTGAATAACCCAAAGAGGCATCGGCGAGTTCGGCAACCTTCGACACATGGATTTGACGTGGCTCTGTACTTCCCGGTTCGGTGACGAATGCACCACCACCCAGAGTGGCCCACCAACGGCGACCGAGGGCGGGTGCAGAGACCACCCCGACCACCATCTGACCGTGGGCGTCCTGAAGGCCGATCACTGTCGCCCAGACGGGCACACCTCGGACGAAGTTCTTGGTGCCATCGACGGGGTCTACGATCCAGCGGCGGCCGCTCACCGACGGCCGTTCACCGTACTCCTCGCCAACCACCCCGTCGTCTGGGCATTCCGCCTCAACGAGTTCGCGCAGGGCTCGCTCGACGCCCTTATCGGCATCGCTCACGGGGGTGAGATCCGGCTTGGTCTCAACGACGAGGTCGCGAGCATTGAATCGATCCATGGTGATCGCATCGGCTCGGTCAGCCATCAGCATGGCTCGTTCAAGATCTACTGAGAAAGGCGGCGTGGTCACAAGGAAGAAGGTACCGGGTGATGTGCATTGGGCGTACGGTCGGGAGTAGATGTAACGATGCAGGCAGCGACGTTAGGGGAGATTGTGTTCGACACCATCGGCGGCTTGCCACTTCATCCACTCGTGGTACATGCGGTTGTCATCCTGATGCCGCTCACCGCTATCGCCGTCATCGCGTTCACATTCCGCCCAGCCCTCAATCGCAAGTACGGGTGGATCATCTGCTGGCTGGCCTTCTTCAGTATGGGAGCTGCCGCGCTGGCCAAGGAAAGTGGTGAGCGCCTGGCCACGCGGGTGGGTTTCCCCACTGAGCACATTGCGATTGCCCGCTGGACGCCATATGTGGCCGGAGTCTTCTTCCTTCTCACGCTCGCCCTGTGGTGGTACGACCGCAAGGGTGATGATCGACGAAGTGGGGCAGGGTCAGCACTCGCTATCGCAGCGATGGTGATGTCGTTCATCTCCATCTACTGGGCGGTGCGCGCCGGTCACAGCGGCGCGGAGGCAGTCTGGAACTCCATCATCAAACACACCACCCCGGGTACATATCCCAAGAGTTAGATGTGTGGCTCAGTCACTGGTATCTGCGGTGTACGCGCTGTCTGCTTCGGTACTCGCAGTGGAGTCCTGGTCATCACCACGACTGCGTAGCAGCCGACGCAACGACATGATGCGCGCCACTGTGGCCGGTGGATTGGCAGTTCCCATCGCCCATGTGTCGAGGCCACAGTCTGGTTCGTCGTGACTGCACGCGCGTGGACATTCGTCAGTACCTGACTCCAGATCTTCAAATGCGTGGATCACTCGGGCTGGATCGACATGGGCCAGCCCGAATGACCGAACACCCGGAGTGTCGATCACCCATCCACCGATTGGGAGGGGCAGTGCCACTGCTGAGGTCGAGGTATGTCTTCCTCGGCCTGTCACGTTGTTGACTCGGCCCGTTGCTCGCTGAGCCTGCGGGACGAGGGCATTCACGAGGGTGGACTTGCCGACCCCCGAGTGACCGATCATCACCGATATCCGATCTTCGAGATGATCACCCAGCTCACCAAGATCGAGGTTGTCATGTCGTGAGGTGACCACATACGGCACATCCAGGTCACCGTAGAGTCCCAACAACTCATCTGGAGTCTTGAGATCAGCCTTGGTCAGCACGAGCAGTGGTGTCAGTCCAGCGTCGTATGCCGCAACCAGACACCGATCAATGAGCCGAGGCCGTGGCTCTGGGTTGGTCACAGATGTCACGATCACCAGTTGGTCTGCGTTTGCCACGATCACCCGCTCGACCGGATCGGAGTCATCGGCACTCCGTCGCAGAGTTGTGGATCGCGGTTCAACTCGGACGATTCGGGCCAGCGTGTCCGGTCGTCCGCTCAGGTCACCAACTACTGCGACCTGGTCGCCGACCACGACACCTTTGCGCCCGATATCACGTGCCTTGACCGCGTAGATCTCGTGTCCAGGGTCATCAGGACTGCCCAGAACGAGGGTGAAGCGACCACGATCCACAGCAGTGACGAATCCCTGTCCGGCATCGTCATGGGTGGGCCGCTCCTTGCTGCGCGGACGAGACTTCCCGCGTCCCGGTCGGACCCGGACATCGTCCTCGTCAAGTTCGCGACGGCCTACCAACGAGAACCCTCCAGCATGTCCGACCACATGGACGTGAAGTGGGGGAGAGTCTTGCCCGTTGTAGCGATATCGACCACCTCAACCCCTGGAACAACGACGCCGATCAGGGCGCCGGCCGTTGCCATCCGATGGTCGTCATAGCTTTCGAATACCCCCGCGTGAAGTGGGCGTGGGTTGATGATGAGACCGTCGTCCGTCTCGGTCACATCCCCACCAAGCCGATTCAACTCCGTCGCGAGTGCGGCCAGGCGATCTGTCTCATGCCCCCGCAAATGAGCGATACCGCGCAGGTGTGACGGGGTGCTCGCGAGTGCGCATAAAGCGGCGATGACAGGGGTGAGTTCACCGACATCGCGCAGATCAGCGTCCAGTCCGACCAGCACATTGCCTGCAGTGACGCTCAACCCCACGTCATCGCGATGAACCTGTGCACCCATCTGCGTAAGCAGGTCGACTAATTCGGCTCCCGGTTGGGTGGTGTTCTGTGGCCAGCCTGGGATTACGACCCGGCCGCCGGTGGCAACGGCGGCGGCGAGAAAGGGTGCAGCGTTGGACAGGTCGGGTTCGACGATCCGATCGATTGCCCGGATGGGTCCAGGGGAGACCTGCCAGGATGCTGACGTTGGGTCCTGCGTATTTGCCACCACCTGAACTCCATGCTCACGCAGCAGCTCAACACTCATGTCGATATGTGGCATCGATGGAACAGCCCGACCCTGATGGGTTACCTGGGCACCCTGCTCGAACCGTGCGGCCGACAGTAGTAGGGCGCTGATGAATTGGCTCGATGCGGACGCATCGATGTTGACCTCTCCACCGCGCACGCGACCAGTTCCCCGGACGGTGAAGGGAAGGGTTCTACGGCCATCGTCATCGATGTCGACGTCCAACTTCTCCAGTGCTTCGACTACGGCAGCCATCGGACGGATCCGCGCACGAGGATCGCCATCGAATCTGATATCGCCGGTGGCGAGTGCGGCGACCGGTGGAACGAACCGCATCACGGTGCCGGCCAAGCCACAGTCAATATGTGCAGGCCCGTGGAACTCGCCCGGGGTCACCGACAGGCTGTCAGACGAGTCCGTCGATTCGATCCGTGCCCCGAGTGTGTTGAGGGCATGGATCATGAGAGTTGTGTCTCGGGCGTGCAGGGCACCGGTAATCGTGGAGGGTCCATCGGCTAGGGAGGCGAGAACGAGCGCTCGGTTGGTGAGCGACTTTGAGCCCGGTACCGCCACGACCGCGTCAATAGGTGAAGAGGCGGTGGGTGCCGGCCATATTGGCTCTCCTGAAGTCACGTTCCAAGCCTAGTGGAGGCAGGATCGGAGCAACTGGGTGATTTACCGCAGGACACCTTCGAAGGATGACGTTTGGGGTTCGATCCGGCAGTATCAAGACATGTGCGGACGCTACGCAGCCAGCAAGAATCCGGCCGACCTCGTCGAGGAGTTCGAAGTCGTCGTGGCGCCCGAGAAGGAACTCAAGCCCGACTACAACGTGGCCCCGACCAAGTTTGTGTACGCGGTGATGGATCGACGTCCACGTGAATCCTCAGTCGAGGTATCCGGTCGTGTGGCAGGTGAGGTGCGCCGCGAGTTGTCGATCGTGAAGTGGGGTCTGGTGCCGAGCTGGGCCAAAGACCCTGCAATTGGTAACAAGATGATCAACGCTCGAGTGGAGACGGTTTCAGAGAAGCCGTCATACCGGCGTGCGTTTGCCAAGCGCAGATGTGTTCTCCCGGCTGATGGCTACTACGAGTGGTACACCCCGACGGACGGTCCGAAGACCAAGAGTGGCAAGCCAGTGAAGCAGCCATTCTTCATTCACTCAGGTGATGGACGAAGTCTGGCTATGGCCGGACTTTATGAACTCTGGCGAGACCCCAGCCGGGCTGATGACGATCCGTACGCATGGCTGACGACCGTCACGGTACTGACAACTACCGCGACCGATGCCCTGGGTCATATTCATGAACGCATGCCACTTCTTGTCGAGCCGGCAGCCCTGAATGACTGGCTCAACCCGGATCTGGATGTCAAGGCCACAGATCCCCGCGAGTTCTTGCATGCGGCCACGAATCTGGCTGCCTATCCCGTGTCCACCCTCGTCAACGATGTTCGCCACAACGGGCCTGAGTTGTGTGAGCCCATTCCATATGAGGAACAGCCGAATCAGCTCTTCTGACCTCAGCCCATCGCACGTTGTGGGATGACCGAGCGCAGTCGTGAGAAGTGGCCGAGATCTACGGTGACCCCTGTCCACGAACCCGTTACCTGGAGCGGCTGCTCATCATGTGGGTGGCCACCCTCAACGGAGCTGATCAGTTCACTCATCAACTCACCTACGAAGGGTGCCTGCTTGAAGCCGTGGCCACTGGTTCCGATGGCGACGTAGTAACCACCGATGCTGGTCTTGTCGTAGATCGGGATCCAATCGTCGGTGAGGTCGTACACCCCGATGATTCCGCTGGGTTTGCTCGGAATACCGAGATTGCGAACCCTGCGTGCTAAGCGCAGACTCTGCGTCTCCCAGGTCGACTGACGGACGGAAGTGATCACGTTGTCCGGATCATCGGGGTAGACGAGTTCATCACACTCAGGTTCCATCGCCCCCACAATGATCGTATTGCCCGCGTGAACCCTGAAATAGGTGGCGAAATCCGGATCGGTGACGCATGTTCCGCCGTCACCGAGTCGAAAACCCGGGGGAGCGGGTACGGAGATCACTTCCTGCTCCATGGGCCGGGTGGTGGGATTGAAGTCCGCTAGCGCCCCGGCCATCTGGTTGATCTTCGCTGACCAGGGTCCGGCAGCATTCACCACGATCGGTGCGCTGATGTACTCACCACCCGTGAGCGCCACTCCCGTGATTCGCGCGCCATCTGTGATGATGTCGGCAACCTCGCGTCGATAGAGGAATTCAGCGCCGTTTTGCTGGGCTGCATGTGCAAGGTTGTGAGCGGCCAGTTGTGGATCGTCCATGTGACCAGCACTCTCAACCCAAAATGCTGTCAACTCACCAGTTGCATCCGCCCAGAAATGGTCGTCCTCGGGCAGAGCGGGTGGACCGAACTTTCCCGGGTCCAAACCTGGGAAGCGCTCGCGAAGTGCTGCTCCGTCCAACTCCTCCACCGGGCATCCGAAGCTGCGCATGTGGGCAATCATGCGCGGAAGGTCATAGCCGGGGCCTTCCAGAACCAGGCCACCTGATCGGATGAAGGTCGCCATCCCAGCCGGGTCGGTGGCACCCAGGTACCGTTCCCACTCCTGCCACCGAGCTCCCGCCTCCCAGGCCAACGCGGCCTCCGGGAAGTGGTGGTAGTGGTAGCGCACCATCGCACTTGAGGCGCTGGTGCTTCCATATCCGGGCCCCCCGCGTGAGTCCACGACGGTGACCTGCGCACCCCTGCGGGCCAGTTCAAGTGCGATTGCACTTCCGATCACCCCTGCACCGATGATCAAAATCTCGGTGCTGGCTCTGGCATCCGGTGCGTGATGGGCCAACTCAGTGGCGTTTGACGTGTCTGAACTGGTCATCTGCTCAGCCTAGTGCCGTGACTGGGCCGGCTTGGGGGGGAATAAGCGGAGCCGCCGCGACGTTCAGGTGATCAGAACCAAACGGAAGGGTCTGATTTGCTCGTTCTTACACTCGATCAGCCGGAATTCACCGTCTTTGATCAGCTCACCGGGGTCTCGGCACCGATAGGCTCAACCACGATGGAGTCTGAAGAGTTCGATCCTGAGATGTCGGCATCGGCCGTGGCGGTCGATGAAACCGATGATGAGCGTCGCGAGCGATTTGAACGTGACGCTCTACCGTTCATGGATCAGTTGTATGCCGCGGCATTGCGCATGACGCGCAACGCCAACGATGCGGAAGATCTGCTTCAGGAGACCTTCGTGCGGGCGTTCTCGTCCTTCCACCAGTACCAAGATGGTACGAACCTCAAGGCGTGGCTCTATCGCATCCTGACAAATACCTTCATCAACAACTACCGCAAGAAGCAGCGGGAGCCACTGCAGTCAAACACCGATGAGGTCGAGGACTGGCAGATGGCTCGGGCTCAGTCGCACACCTCAACGGGACTTCGCTCTGCTGAGATGGAGGCGCTGGATCGGCTGCCTGACTCAGACATCAAAGATGCGCTGGCGGCACTTCCCGAGGAGTTCCGTCTCGCTGTCTACCTCGCTGACGTCGAAGGGTTTCCCTACAAGGAGATCGCCGAGATCATGGACACGCCCATCGGAACCGTGATGTCCCGCCTACATCGCGGTCGGCGTCAACTGAGGGATTCCCTTGAGGACTACGCGCGCGAGCGCGGGTTTGTCGCGAGCGGGGGTGACGAGTCATGAGCTGTGGACACCCGCATTCGACGCCCTGCTCGGATGTTCTCGAAGCGATCTCGGCGTATCTCGATGGGGAGTTGACTGATGACGATCGTGCCGCGATAGGTCAACACATCCATGAGTGTTGGCCCTGTCTTCACGAGGTGGATGTCTACCGCGAGGTGAAGGTACTCGTTGCGCGAGCCTGTGGTGGTGATCAGGTTCCGGCCGAGGTCCGTGCGCGGGTTGTCAGTCGAATCCGGTCCGTGTCTGTGCAATGGTCTATTGAGTACCGTCAGGAGTAGACGGCCACGGTCACAATGCGAAAACGCATGAGGGTCACTACCGATTGGTAGTGACCCTCATTTTCGTCAACTCAGGCGTTTGGACGACGTCCGTGGTTGGCGCCATTGCCCTTGCGGGAGCGACGCTTGCGGGCGCGCTTGCTCATCTGGAACTCCAATTGTCAGGTCGGCCGAGGCCGCTGCGGCTGGGTCTAGTCTCCCACATCCACGTAGGTGCTGTAACCGGGTACCCCGGGTGGAAGGCGGTCAGCCCTGAAGGCGACGGTTAACGGCCGCCAGAACACTCCTGGCGACGGCATCCTCGGTGTCACCACGCACAATGGCTGATCCGCACAACGTCTGATCCCCGAACCGAGGCACGTGGATGGCGATGACGGTCAGCGCGATCTCACGCATCCCCGCCTCGGTAATCTGCGCGCTCTCAACTGTGGCAGCCATGCCCAGTAGTTCGGTGAGGGCATCGAGGGTGGCGTTGGCAACAATCCGGGGTCGGTGGGCGGGAGCCCCTGGCCCACTGGCTCGGCCACCGAAGACCCGGCCATCGACCATCAAGTCAACACTCACATGGCTCTCACCATCTGAGGTGCTGACTGTGATGCTGTTCAATGCCGGCCGTGGGTGGGTCTGATCTGCGGTTTGCGACTCCTGTGACTCACGCATGGTGCTGCGGTCGGACGGCTGCTGGTCAGCAGTCGAGGAAAGTACGGTCAGTCGGGGAGTGTCCAGATCAGGGATCGCTCCACCAACCTCGACGGAGTCGAAGGCGATCTGGACAACACTGACAATCCGGTGATCGATATCGAGACCATGTTGGGCCATGGCCACTGATTGAACATCGCGGACGACCTGCTTGGCGGGCTTGCCGGGATTCGCCAGAACGTGGACCTCTGTTGGACGGGCATCGGCCCCGGTGACCACACTCACTGCCCGTACACCGGGAATCGCGCGCAGCGCATCCTCTAGTTCGGGCAATAGGCGTAGCAGCGCCACCGTTCCTCCTGTTGCCTCGGAGATCGTCCGAGGCACATGTTCCTGCGATCAGCTGCCGACCCCGCACACCGGCGTCAGCAGTCAGGCCATCATTCCTCAGTCAGTACGGTAAGCCCAGCAGTGATGGTGCGGTGTTCAGGCGCGCCGACAGCAGGTAACAGCTCCTCTTCGGCCTGCGTCGAGTAGGGGGGTTTCGCGGGTTCGACGGGTTCGGGTTCGACGGGTTCGGGTTCGACGGGTTCGGGCGTGGTCGGTTCGTCGGCAGCCACCTTCGGCAACGGCGTCTCTGGCGTTGGCGTCGACGTCCCAGAATCCTGACCAGCAGCTGACCGCCAGGCCTGGTCGCTCATGTCAACGGCGCGCCGGGCTTGCTCGTCGGCCCGCTCGAGTTGACCCAGCAATCCGGGAAGTAATGTCTCGAGGTGCTCCTGCACCCCCCGCAGGGACTCCCGCTGCCACCAGCGGAGCGCACGCGCGGTTGGTTCGTCAATTCGCCCGGTCTGCTGTGCGTGGGTGAGGTATTCGTCAAAGCGCTCGGTGGCCGGATCTCTGCGAAGGGCGATCAGCGCATCCACGAGGGCTGCATACGCGGCTTCCCGGTTTGGTTCGATCATCTGCGAACCTCCGGCAGGCACGATCCTGTGTCACGACAGACATCAGGCTAGCCGCGTGCTGAACATCCGTCAGCCCCGGTAATTGGGTTGCTACTCCGGACGGGGGACGGTAGCCGTCTGGGATATACGGAGAGTCGCGTTTTCTGTGCTCTGGGTGAACTCAAACGCAGATCTTGCCTAAATTCGGACATTTAAGACAGATATCTCTTGACGTACCACTAGGAACACCTGTCACAGTGGTCTCTGCATGCACGACAGGCTCGACTACACCACAACTGAACAGCGGCAAGATTGGGATCGGCAGCGAACCGAAGTGACTTAAGCATTTCCCATTACGGAATTTCAGTCACGAATCACCACGCGCATGCGTGAGTGAATCGCGAGCGGAGCGGATGCTGCACAGGCGATTAGCGGTGCCTGTGACACCATTCCAAGGAGTTGATCCAGGTCATGAAGAAGATCGTGTCCGTCGTGGAGCGCATGCTCGGCGGCGAGTCCGGCTGGAAGTGGACCTAAACCGAACCGGTGTGGTCCCTCTCGCTGTCGATCCCAATCTTGCCGGTGCTCACCTGCACCTGATCTGGAAGGCTGGACATGCGCGACTTCCCCCTGCGCACCAAGGTGTTCATCACCGTGGTGATTCTTGCTGGGCTGTCCGGGATCATTGCCTGCCTCATTCACGTGCCTCAGGCACCGGACGTACGCACCTATGTCCTGGCCATCGTCGCCCTGGCCCTGCTGGTATTTGCATCTGAGACGTTCTCAGCTGCGCTGGCGCGAAGTGTTGCTACTCGCGAGGGCGTCGCAATTTCCGTGACGATGCCGATCGCCGTGGCCTCTGTGCTCATCCTTGGCCCGTGGGGTGCTCCGCTCGTCACCGCGATGGTGGCCCTCGAGCCGCGCCCGACCCCGTGGTTTAAGCGTGCCTTCAACGGTGGAATGAACGTTTTGGCCACCATGGGTGCTGCATGGGTGTACGTCTTGCTGCATTCAGCCCTGTCGGGGAGGCCGCTGAGCGTCTTTCCAACACCCGACACGTTTACGTTCAACCCAAAAGACGTGCTCATCCCGATGTTGGCGGCCTCGTTCGTGCATGAGGTCATCAACGGAATCCTTATGGTCACGGTGCTTGCCCTGGCCGAGCGGGTGTCGCCATGGCGAATCTGGTTCGGAACCATGGCTGAATCTGCTCTGCCGCTGTTTATCTACTCGATCTTCGGCCTGATGCTGGCCGTTGTGTGGCTAACCATCACCCCACTCGCGTCAGTACTCGTGCTTGCTCCGCTGATGGTCGCGCGCTGGGTGTTCACGATGTTCTCTGCCCGTCAGGAAGCGTACGAGTCGACCATCCGTTCGCTGATTCAGGCGGTGGAGACCAAGGATGCCTACACCCGCGGCCACTCCGAAAGGGTTTCGCGCGCAGCGGTTCTCATCGGACGAAGTGCAGGGATGCGCGAGGATCGTGTCTCCAGTCTGCGCTACGCGGGCATGCTGCACGACGTGGGAAAGCTCGGTGTGCCGACGCGCATCCTGCAGAAGTCCGGCAAGTTGACTGATGATGAGTTCGACGCCATCAAGATGCACCCGACTCGCGGACGTGAAATCACCAAGGATCTCGAGTTCCTTGGCGAGGCTGTCGAGGGGATCCTCCTTCACCATGAGCGGATGGATGGACGTGGGTATCCCAACGGCCTGGTGGGTGATCAGATCCCAGAGTTCGCCCGCATCCTGTCAGTAGCGGACGCATTCGACTCGATGACCACGACGCGCTCCTATCGTGGTGCTCGAAGTGTTGACGAGGCACTCGAGGAGCTTCGTCGCTGTAAGGACACTCAGTTTGACGCCGGATTTGTCGAGGCGCTCGTGGCCGCCATCTCCGCGCAGGGCTGGGATGTTGTCGATACGACCGCTCAGGTGACCCCGACGCATGCGGCACCCGCCATGGGCAGTGACGATGACGATCCAACTGCCTCGCGTGAACTCGGCCTGGGCCTTGTGGCACCGGAGAATGCGGCTGCCCTAGATGCGCTGATGCAGGCCGTCATCGGTGATTCGACCTTGGTCCCACGTGAGGAGAGCAGCTCATGAGGCGCGCCGAGGTTCGTTCTGTTGCCTCTCTGCAGTTGGCTGCTGCGCTGGTTGCCGTGGCGTGTCTGGCCGTAACCGCGTCAAGGCCCCCGGTAGCCCCGATCATCGAGGCAGGCTTGGTCTTTGGTCTTTTCATCGCCCTCGGCGAGGTGCTCCGGGTGACCTTGCCGGGAGGGCGCCAAGCGGCGCCTCTGGCAGCCGCTGGATCACTGGCATTTGCACTTCTGCCGAGTATGGAGGGGGTGCGGATGCCGGGGGTGGCCTTTGCGGTCACGGTCGTGACACTCGCCTCGATTGTTGGCTCCCTACCGAGAGTATTTGTCGGCCGCGGTGTTCATCTGGACGAATTGAGTCAGCGAATTCTGATGACCGCCACAGCCGCTGCACTCATTCAGCCATGGCTGCAGATCCTTGGCTATGAACCGGAGTCTGGTCATAACAACCTCGCTCTCGTCTGCTTCGTGATGGTGGCTGCGGCGGCTCTTGCCGGCCTCTTGGAAATGGTGCTCGCGGCTGCTGTGCGGTCCAACCATGAGCGGCTGCCGTTCTCCATTGCGATGGTTGATGAGTTTCGGGCCATGGTCGGCATCACGACCGCAGTCACAGCGACTGGTGTGCTTATGGCCCTTGCTGCTGCCGGCGGTATGAGTTACTGGGCCCTCCCTGTCTTCGCTGTGCCGATGCTGCTGACCCAGTTCTCGTTCCGCCGATATGCGTCAATCGAGGCCACCTACCTGCAGACAATCCGTGCCCTTGCCAAGGTCACCGAAGTTGGTGGATACACCGAGACGGGACACGCCCGTCGGGTGAGTGCGCTAGCAAGTCGGATCGGCAGCGAGATGGGTATGACCGAGCGTGAACTCACCGATCTGGAGTACGCAGCGCTGATGCATGACATCGGTCAACTTGCTTGGCCCGAGCCGTTCCCAGGTGGTGCCACCAGTCTGATCGCTCCGGTTCATCAGCGGCGCATCGCCGAGTTGGGCGCTGAGGTTGTTCGTCAGTCGGGTGCCATGGACTCCGTTGCCCTCATCGTTGAACGGCAAGCTGATGCTTATCGACCGCAGCGTGGTCTGCCTGACTCCTCCCTGCCGCTCGCGAGTCGGATCATCAAAGTGGCCAACGCCTATGACGACTCTGTCGGAGCATCACTGGATATGGATCGGATGCAGTACGCACTGGAGCGCCTGGCGGTGGCCACGGATCGCGAGTATGACCCAGATGTCGTCGATGCTCTAGAACGCATTGTCGAGCGCAGGCTAGAGCAGAGTTACTCCTAGTTCACCGGGATCGCCAAGGCGATTTGACGCACGGCTGGCACCTCCAGCATGGCAGGATGGTGCCGTGAGTGAGAGCCCCCAGACACCGAATCCACAACCACCTCGGCCGGCGCGGTTCGTACCTGTGATCGAGGTTTGTGCTGACATGGTCGCGAATGTGCTTACCGTGGTCAGCGCGGTAGGGGACCAGGTAGCAACCGGCGACACCATGCTGATCCTGGAATCCATGAAGATGGAGATCCCGGTGATCGTCGAGGAGAGCGGAGTCGTGCTCGAGATCCGCGTACATGAGGGGGATGTGGTTCAGGAGGGTGACGTCCTCGTGGTTCTCAGTAGCCCAGATGGAGTATCGAGGGCGTAGTCGCAGTTGCAGTCCGCCTCCTTCTCCTCAAGAACGGCTCACCATCGGTCGATAGATGAAGGGTGACGTACACCGCTGAACCATTCGCGAGCGCGACTGGGCGTGATGCCGGTGTTGCTGAGATGTTCACCGCCGCCGACGAGCGGGCGCGTGCTTCCCGGGTGCAGCCGGTATCGGTTATTCCGCTACTTCGAGCGCTGGTCGAGACCCGTGGTTCAGACCTTCACTGCAAGGTGGGCTCGGTTCCACGGGTGCGGGTGGATGGCGTGCTGCGACGGTTGAACGTCGCAGAGCTGACAGCACAGGACACTGAGCACATGGTTCGGGAGGTTCTGCGCGCAGACCTGATTGAGGAGTTCGCCCGTCACAATGAGGCTGACTTCGCCGTCCAACTCGACGGTGTGGGTCGGTTCCGTGCAAATGTCTTCCGGCAACGTGGCGTTGCGGGACTTGTGTTCCGGCGGGTGTCGGTAGGAGCGATTGCGCTGGCAGATCTCGGACTTCCGGCAACTCTTGGTCCACTGTCCCTTGAGCCACGTGGACTCGTGCTGGTTACGGGGCCCACTGGCTCAGGTAAGACCACGACTCTGGCGGGAATGGTCGACAACATCAATGCCAATCGCGATGTACACATCGTCACGATCGAGGATCCGATCGAGGTGGTACACGAGGATAAGCGAGGGATGATCAACCAGCGTGAGGTGCGTGTCGACACCGAGGACTTCTCCACCGCACTTCGCTCAGCGATGCGTCAGGACCCTGATGTGATCCTGGTTGGAGAGATGCGTGATCACGAGACGGTCAAGGCGGCTATCGCTGCCGCGGAGACTGGTCACTTCGTCATGTCCACACTGCACACCACCGATGCACAGGAGACGATTACTCGGGTCATCGATTTCTTCCCGCCACATGAGCAGGCTCAGGTTCGCCTGTCGCTCGCCGGTTCACTGCGCGGGATCGTCTGCCAGCGACTGGTTCCTCGTGCTGATGGTCAAGGCCGCTGCGTTGCCATGGAAATCTGTATTAATACCGGACGAATCGCAGATGCGATCGCCGATCCGGACAAGACGGGAAATATTCGAGCTCTGATCGCCGAGGGTGGCTTCTACGGTATGCAGACCTTTGATCAGCATCTGACGACGCTGTTCCGCGATGGGGTCGTTGGTCTTGATGCTGCATTGGCGGCCTCGACGAGTCCACATGATTTGACCGTGGAACTGCGCCGCCTCGGATTGGTTGCGTAATCGGTACTGTGTGACTCGTGAGCGAGACGTCATCGAGCATTGAGTCGGCAACACGTAAGTTTCTTGTGACGGCGCAGGACACGTCAATCGCTCTCGGGAGTGGTGATCTTCCCGTGCTGGCGACTCCCCAGCTGATCGCTTGGTGTGAGGCGGTATGTGTCCAAGTGCTGACGCTTGATGAGAACTCAACGAGCGTCGGCACGAGGGTAGATGTTGAGCATGTGGGCGCATGTGCTGTCGGTACTCGCGTCAACGTCACCGCGTCCATCTCCTACCGGGACGGACGCCTGATTCGATTTGATGTGATGGCGGAGTCGGCCGTTGATGGCGATTCGGTACCGGTCCGGCTCATGCAGGGAACCGTGACCAGAGTTGTGGTCAATCCTGATCGCTTCATGACCAAAGTGGCGAAGTAGTGGGCCTACTGCCGTCCTAGAGCTGCTTGTGCAGAACCAGGAGAGCGATGTCCGGTGCTGGATACCAGTCACGCTCGGGAATCCGCCGGAACCCATGCTGCTCATACATGGCCAGTGCAGGTGAGTTATGTGCGATCACGCTCATGACGATGTCCGTTGCTCCCAGACGCCCGGCGATGTTCTCTGCCTCCTCGACCAGTTGGTGGCCGATTCCATGTCCCCACATGTCCGGACGTACGCCGAAATAACGGAACTCAGCCTCCGATCCGTGGGCGATCTCTGCATGCTCCGATCCGGCAAGTGCGACGGTGCCAGTGCCAACCACGTCAACTCCATCGACCGCGACCAGTACAGCGGCTGAGTTCGCCCGTCCGCTCACATCACGAAGAATTCGGTCGTATCCCCGATCATCGGAGAGAATGCCCGCGGTGATGTACGACTGCACCACCAGCTCACCGGCAGCCTCGTACTCTTCTGGCTCTACCTCTCGTACGACGATTCTTGGGCTTGGGCTGCTGTTCACGGCTGGCGTCTAGATCCCGGTGGTTGATCGTGGGTAGGCGACTGCCGGATCAGTGATGACGTTGACGAGATAGGGCAGATTGGATGCGAAGGCTCGGTCCAGGGCCGGGCCGATCTGATCCGGGGAGGTGACCATCTCGCCTCCAGCCCCAAGCGCCTGGGCTACCTGGTCGTACCGCGTTCCCGGGGTTAACTCTGCGGCGACGTCGTATTGGTACAGAAATTGCATCGGATGCTTTTCCAGTCCCCAGATCCCGTTGTTTCCAACGATCATCACCACGGGAAGATTCTGGCGAACCAGGCTGTCGATATCCGGGAGCGAGAAGCCAGCGGCGCCATCACCGAGCATGAGCACGATCTGACTTGATGGCCGGGCGATGCGAGCGGCCATGGCATAGCCAAGACCCGTGCCGAGGCATCCGTAGGGTCCCGGATCGAGCCACCCGCCGGGCTGGGCAGGCTCAATGTACTTGCCGGCGAACGACACGAAGTCGCCACCGTCACCGATGACCACCGCGTCTTCACTCAGTCTCGGAATGAGTTCACCGTAGATGCGCGCGGGATGTATGTGCTCTGCATCGCTGCCCAGATCCAGCTGATCTTTTGCATCAGCGCGTGCGGCGATATCGGCGAGAGCATTGCACCACTGGGAAAAGTCTGGTTGGTGGGCAAGCTTCTGGACTGCGCCGATCAATGCCCCAAGTGCGAGGTCAAGATCTGCCACCACCGTGGCATCTGGGGTGACCGAGGAGGACAGTTGACTTGCTGAGTCAACCATGTGGGCCACCCGGGCCGGCTGTGCGCCATCCTTTCCGCCGAAAACTCCGTAGCCGAGACGGAAGTCAAGGGGGGTGCCGATGACAATGACCAGATCAGCCTGATTGAACGCAGCACTGCGGGCCTTGGTAACCAGTTGGGAGTGACCTCGAGGCAGGATGCCGCGACCCATGCCGTTCGCGATTGTCGGAATGCCAGTGAGCTCGACCAGTTCCCGCGCTTGGTTCTCAGCAGAGCCGGCCCATACATCACCCCCGAGGATGATCACAGGGTGATTGGAGTCGGCAATCAATGCGCTCAGGCGATGGATGTCGTCGGCGTCGGGTTGGGTGGCGACGAGTTCGATCGCAGCGGCCGGCGGGACGTCGGCAAAGGAGAACAGCACATCCATGGGTACGTCGACAAACACGGGGCCCCGATGTGGGGTCAGGGCCTGGCTGAAGGCGCAGGAGACCTCAGTTCCGATGTGGGCGGTGTCGTGGACGGTGCTAGACATCTTTGTGACCGGCGCAAGAAGGGGTGGCTGATCCAACTCCTGAAGTGCACCCTGACCCCAACGGTAGTCCGGTGAGCGTCCACCGAGCACCACGATCGGTGATCCATTGAAGTGTGCTGTGGTGATCCCGCTGACGGCATTCGTCACGCCGGGGCCGGCCGTCACGACAGCAAGGCCAGGTGTGCGGGTCAGCTTGGCGGTTGCCTCGGCGGCGAAGATGGCCGTCTGCTCATGACGTACGTCTACAAGCCGCATGGGACCCGGCACACCGGCATCCACACTGGCCTTGCCACCGACAGCGGCATCGTAGAGGGGGAAGACATGCGCTCCCGACAGGGTGAACATGGTGGTAACCCCGTATGCCCTTGCGGCGTTTACGGCATGGTTTCCGCCGTGGGCATTGTTCGATTCGGTGGACTCAGCCATGAACCAAACCTATACGTCGGCCGCGGGGCGAGTGAGATGGGCGACGAAGGTGTAGCGATCGCCACGGTAGACGGATCGAACCCATTCGAATGGCTCGCCCGCGGCATCGTAGGTGTTGCGGGAAAGAAGGAGTACCGGCACACCAGTGTCGATGCCAAGAAGAGCGGCCTCGTGTGGGCTTGCCAGTGCCGTTTCGATGGTCTGCTCTGCCGAGTGTGGAGTGATCCCATACCTCTCGCGCAGGACTGCGTAAAGGGAGCCAGTGAGGGTATTCGCGAGATCTGGAAAGTTTGCTTGTACGAGGTGTGTTCGTTCGACGGCCATGGGCTCACCATTTGCGAGCCGCAGTCGCTCAATGGCAAGGACGTCGGTATCCAGCGGAACATTCAGGTAGGTGGCCAGGTCCGCATCGGCGGGGACTGTGGAAAGCGAGAGTAGTTCACTCGAAGGTTCGATTCCCCGAGCTCTCATGTCCTCGGTGTATGAGGTCAGGGTGAGCGGTTGGGCAACTTTGGGATGCGCTACAAAGGTCCCTTTTCCGTGCACTCGCTCAAGACGACCCTCGATGACCAGTGCCTGCACGGCCTGACGAACCGTGGTTCGTGACGTGCCGAAGTCCGCAGCCAGTGACCGCTCCGGAGGGACCGGTGATCCAGGCGCCAGAGTGCTGGTCAGATTCTCAAGATGCTGTTTGAGTCGATAGAACTTGGGCTCCCGTGCCGGCAGTCGAGCGGAGGCATATGCCTGTGACAAGATCTGCCTCCGATTCCTCTCAAGGTTTCGCCAGCCAACGACGGAGATCGGATCGGCGCCATTCTGGTGAATCTGCGTGTCACATGCAGTCTAGTGAGTGGTCTATACCAGAATCGAGTATGTCCGTACGGCTCGCAAGAAGGGGATCGGCATGACGTTCAGTGCGATGAATCAGCCGGGTGTCCTCATGGCCGCGGAAATTGCTGAACAGCCACAGGTGCTTGCACGGCTGCTGCGCGATGGTTCGCGTGCGGCCCAGGACATCGCTGCGGTTCTGCGAGGTCGAGCTCCACGATTCGTCCTATTCGCCGCCCGCGGTACCAGCGACCACGCGGCCCTGTATGCGAAGTATCTCGTTGAGATCAAGCTCGGTATCCCTGCCGGCCTTGCGTCACCGTCAACCATCACTGCCTATGGTGCTCAGCCGAATCTGCGCGATGTGCTCCTAGTATCGGTAAGTCAGAGTGGGGGTTCCCCTGATCTGGTCGAGACAACCCAGCGTGCCCGCGACTGTGGTGCTATCACCCTTGCTGTGACGAATGCACCTGATTCGGAACTGGCGGGAGCTGCCGAGTTCCACCTCGACGTGATGGCTGGTCCAGAACGGGCAGTTGCTGCCACCAAGTCATATGGTGCGGAGCTGATGGCACTTTGGATGCTTGTGGATGCGGTGCAGGGTGGGAATCCATCACGTGTGGCGGCCGTTGTCGAGGCAGCTGCCGACGTGGTGGCCCGGCGCTCAGAGGTTGCCGGGTTGGCCGCACGCTACCGATTCACCGATCGGGTGGTGGTGACGGGCAGGGGCTACTCGTACCCGACAGCTCGAGAGGCCGCCCTCAAGCTCATGGAGACCACGTATATTGCCGCTCACTCCTTCTCCGGCGCCGATCTGCTGCATGGTCCGCTGGCCATGATTGATTCGGAGCATCCGGTGATTGCGGTGGTTCCGGACGGAGTGGGAGCACAGGCCATGCGTCCCGTGCTCGAGCGCTTGCGAGAGCGCGAGGCGGATGTGGCTGTCTTCGGTGGTGCGGAGTCGATTGCGCTTGGAACGACGGGGATGCAACTTCCCGCTGTTCCGGAGGAAATGGCCCCGATGGTAGACATCATTGCTCTGCAATGGCTGTGCTTGGAAATGGCCCTTGCCCGTGGCATAAACCCCGATGAGCCACGGGGATTGAGCAAGGTGACTCAGACCTGGTGACCTGCGTCGTGGACGATCTCACCGTCTACCCATACGCGCAGGGGACGCAGATCCGGCGACCACCACACCAGGTCGGCAAGCAGCCCTGGTGTGAGATCGCCAATCCCCACTGCGCCGATTGTCTCAGCTGGAATGCGGGTAGCTGAGTCCAAGGCCTGTGTCAGGGGAACGCCACAGACGTTCACGGTATTGCGAATCGCCTCGTCCATGGTCAGTGCGGAACCTGCGATGGTTCCGTCACTCCGTCGTGGCAGGCCATCTGCGAGATGCACGATATCCCCGCCGAGCTCGTAGGTGCCGGACCTCATCGTTGCTGCGGCGATGGCATCGGTAACGAGAACCACTCGATCGGCCGCGGCTGCAAAGATCAGCTGAACTACTCGGGGACTCAGGTGATGCAGATCAGCGATTACACCGAGATGTGCCCGCGAGTCCGTTAGCGCAACCCCAACCAGGCCCGGCTCACGGTGATTCATTGCCGGCATCGCATTGAACAGGTGGGTGACCATACCGGCGCCCGCATCCAAGGCCGCGAGGGTTTGGTCCTGCTGTGCATCGGAGTGGCCGATGGAGACAGTGACGCCTCGCTCAGTCAACGTATGAATGGCCGTCAGGGCGTGGGCACGCTCTGGAGCGAGAGTGACCATCATCAGTCGACCACATGAGGCCTCGAGCAGTTGATCTACGACCTCGGACGTCGGATCGCACATGACCGACTCGTCATGTGCACCCTTGCGCCGTTCACTGAGGAAGGGACCTTCCAGATGGAATCCGAGCGCCCGCGAACCCTCACGCTGCTCAAGAAAGCCGGCGGTACGGGTCATCGCCGCAGCCAGGGTTGGGATCGGGGCCGTGATGAAGGTTGGAAGGAATGAGGTGACTCCGGTCGCCCCTATGGCACGGCGAGCGACCCGCCAGCCTTCGTCAGTGCCGGTGACGAAGTCCGTCCCCGCGAAGCCATTTACCTGAAGGTCGATCATGCCGGCGGTGAGGAATCCGCTGCTCAGACTGACGTCAGCGGGTAGGGCTGGGGAATGGATGGCGATGATTCGGTCGCCGCGGATCTCGATGCTGGCGTTGTCGATGAAGTTGCCACCGGTGAAAATGCGAGGTGCTGCGATGATCGCCACGCGGCCCCTCCCAATGCGCCAGTCTTGAATCAGGTCTTAGCCGTCTTCAGCCATGGATCACATTATTGACCCAGCGGATTCGATGCCTACACACACGCTGATCTGGCTGGGACTATACCGTTGACCTGTGGCCAGATTCGATGACGTAGCCCGGGAGCGCACAGACCTCTCGGAGCCCGATATCGCGCACCTGCGCGGGTTCGTCGCGGATTGGACCCTTCTAGCTGACCTGTCGTTTTCCGATCTCGTGCTCTGGCTCCCCACCTGGCATGGAGGTGGCTTCATCGCCGCAGATCAAGTCCGCCCCAGCACGGGTCCAACTGGCCTGGATGACGACATTGTGGGGGAGTACGCCGCGAAGGGTCGTCGTCCACTGCTGGATCGTGCCTACTCTGCACGTGATGTGGTGACAGAGAGTGGGGAGGCCTCGGCGCGCTCAGCTATTCCCATCGTCAAGTCTGGGCGGGTTCTGGGAATTGTGGAGACATACTCGGAGTCCGCTGGTAGGGCCCGAGGTCGGCTAGAGCATGCCTATCTCGAAGCAGCTGATGACCTGATTCCCATGGTGGTGGATGGTAGCTTCCCCCATGCGAATCGGTTGTCGCGGACCGGATCTCCACCGAGGGTCGGCGATGGCTTCGTCCGACTCGATAACAATGGCATCGTGGTGTTCGCAAGCCCGAATGCGCGTTCTGCTTTTCACCGATTGGGTCTGGCGACGGAGCTCGTAGGGGCAGATTTTGCCCGCACAAGTGCACGGCTGGTCCGGCGACCTGGGCCGATCGATGAGTCGCTTTCACAGGTGGCCGGTGGCCGCGTGGCCGGAGGTGCCGAAATTGAGAACTCGTCAGCCACGGTGACGTTGAGTGGTGTTCCGCTCATCCGACGGGGAACTCATGTTGGTGCCATCGTCCTTGTGCGGGATGCAACGGAGATTCGTCGTCGTGACCGTGAACTGTTGTCCAAGGATGCGACGATTCGCGAGATCCATCACCGCGTAAAGAATAATCTGCAGACGGTGGCCGCCCTCCTGCGACTTCAGTCCCGACGAATTGCCAATCCGGAGGCTCGGCAGGCGCTTGACGAGGCTGTGCGGAGAGTCGGAGCCATTGCCGTCGTTCACGAGACGCTGGCCCATACTCCGGAACAGCGGGTGGACGCCGATGAGGTGGTTGATCGGTTGATCGCCCTCGTTCGGGATATGTCACTGGCTTCCAGAGCCGTTCGCGTCACGCGCGAGGACTCCCTTGGCGCACTGCCGTCGGAGGTGGTGACGCCATTGGCGATGGCCCTGGGTGAACTCCTGCAGAACGCGGTGGAGCATGGGGGAGGTGCCGATGTGCAACTGACCGCGATTCGCAGCGGTGGTCACATGATTGTGGAGGTCAGCGACCAAGGTCCTGGGATTGCTGCCGGGGTAGATCCCTTTGACTCAGGTCGGCTGGGTCTGGCGATCGTGCGCACTCTCGTGATGGAGGAGCTTCACGGCGAGATCGAACTCACCTCAGGGGCAGAGGGTGGCACCAAAGCCCGGCTGACCATCCCAGTTCCCGCGTAGCGGGTGATGCGGCCGAAGGTCTTTCGGCAGGTGTTTAGAGACCGGCCCGAGCTGCGCGAGCGCGAGCGTTGCGGCGCTTGAGCGCACGGCGTTCATCCTCGGACAGACCGCCCCAGACTCCTGCGTCCTGGCCACTCTCAAGCGCCCAAGCCAGACAGGTCTCGATCACTGGGCAACGCCGACAGACGGCCTTCGCCTCCTCGATCTGCATGAGGGCTGGACCGGTATTGCCGATCGGAAAGAACAGCTCGGGATCCTCATCCCGGCATGCTGACCGGTGGCGCCAGTCCATCGTCGTCCTCCTGTAGGTTCCAGTGATTCGAGTGGCACTTTGTGAATGCCGTCACGAACTCAGTGCCTCATACCGTCCGCCACAGTGTGGGGATAACGGCACGAAAGCGCAGGTCGGAGGCGCGGGTGGCGCTCCGACTGATTTAACCTTCACACATTTGGACGTGGCTGTCCACCGTTTTGAGGGTTCTCTCAGTCATCACATAGGGAATTTTTCCCACAGCGAAACTCTGCTTCCCCTGAAGCAACACTCAATGTGAACATTAGACTTCACGCCCAACTGTTCCGTTGTGTCTGGTCAGACGTGGCTACACAAGAACCGTCAGCGCCCGCGGGACACTCGTCACGGTGAGCTCTACAACACTGCCAGCTGCCTCACCATCGATCTGAAGACTGGTCGGCCTGATCGCCTTCACCGCCAGTTCGGATTGATCGTGCAGGGTGAGCACGCCCCCGAATGGATATTTGGACCGCTGCCGCAGAAGCATCCTCTGGACGTAGTTGACGGTCTGCAGCACGCCTAGGCTGCGCGGAGCGAATAGGTCTAGGCCGGAATCGAAGGATGCGCGTGGGCAGGGGTCGACCGCGATGGGTCCCAGATACGTCCACGGTGAACTGTTCTGGATGATCGCCAGAAAGACGCCGCTCACCGGCTCGACACCCGGCCTGGTAATGGTTAGGGCAGGCTCACGCCTCTCGGTCTTGGTGAAGAACTGCGTGAGTGCCGTACCGACGTATCGAGCAGGAGTGGCGCTTGCCCCAGATGCACGCTGTTTGTCCATCTCCTCAATGATCTCTGCATCGATCCCGAGGCCGGCGTTGCACATGAAGTAGCGGTCGCGACCGTTGTAGCGCGCCAGGCCAAGGCCGATGGTGCGTCTGCGTCCAGTGGCGAGGGCTTCGATGATGTCTGCAGTCGCATCCACTGGATCCTCGGAGAGTCCCAGACTTCGGGCGAATACATTCGCACTTCCACCCGGAATCGTCCCGAGCGCGGGCGCTCCTGCCGACAAGCCGTCGCCCAGCAGGCCGTTCACTGCCTCGTTGACTGTCCCATCACCCCCGAGGGTGATCACCGCGTCGAGTCCATCTCGCCGCGCCTGCCGCGCAAGATCGCTGGCATGAAGGCGATGAGTCGTGTCGATCACGTCGAGGTCGACAGCGGAGGACAGTGCCCGAATGATGACGTCACGGGTTCGTGGGGTAGTGGTCGTCGCATTTGGATTGACGATGAGAATGGCCCGCACCCTGCCAGCCTACGAGGTGCCTTGGCCGGTTGCTCGGGGTCCACCAGTTTGAGATAGCTGATGGGAGGTCACAACGGTCGCCAACTGACATTGTGAGCAAGTCATGCAAGGCTGGGTAGGTGCAGCACGATGTTGAGGTGAACACTTCGGGGCGTCCGAAGGCCCTGCTGGCGGCAGTTCTCATTGCCGTTATTGAAGCGACCGGTATCGCTGTCTACGGGATCAGCATCGGACTGGCTGGATTATCGAATCCGGGTAGCGTCGCGGCACCACCCGTTCAACTCGTTCTGTACCTGCTGTTTGCTTCTGGAATTGCCGCCACAGCGTGGGCACTGTGGAAACGGCGACATGGGGCGCGAACGCCATTCGTCGTGATCCAGTTGTTCGCCCTTGTTGTGGGCTACACCCTGATGCAGGGTGACGGAGATGCTATTCACAGACTCGGCTGGGCCGTGCTCGCGCTGGGTGTGGTTGGCATCGCACTTGCCATGAGTCCGGTCGTCGGTAGGTCACTGCAGCACTGATTCGATCGAATCATCGCGACCGACCGCGCTAATCGGCAAGCATTCCTTGACGTAGGGTCGCGAGTGACTTGGTCAGAAGTCTTGAAACATGCATCTGAGAGATGTTCAGCTCCTCGGCAATCTGGCCCTGGGTCATCCCATGGAAGAAGCGCATGCCGAGGATCTGCCGCTCCCGGGCCGGAAGGGCGGCAAGCAGGGGTCGAAGCGCCTCGCGATCCTCAACATTGCCCAGATCTGGATCCAAGTCACCCATGAAGTCGGCAACGGTCGAGGCGTCTTCGTCATGCCCAACCGGTGCATCGATGCTCGACGTGGCGTAGGCGGCCGCAGCTTCGATGCCGTCGATCACCTCATCTTCGGTGATCTTCAGGTGGGCGGCCAGTTCCCGGACGGTTGGTGATCGTCCCGTCGACTGGGCAAGCTCGGCGGTCGCCTGGTTGAGCATCATGCGCAGTTCCTGTGCTCGACGTGGGACGCGAATGGCCCAACCCTTATCACGGAAGTGACGCTTGATTTCGCCGATGATTGTTGGTGTGGCGAAGCTTGAGAATTCGAAGCCGCGGTCAGCGTCGAACCTATCCACGGCATTGATCAAACCGATGGTACCCACCTGGATGAGGTCCTCAAGTGGCTCACCGCGATCCCGAAACCGCCGCGCCAGGAAGTTCACCAAAGGCAGGTGGGCGGTGACAAGTTCCTCCCGGGCAGCCGAATGCTCCGCTGCAGAAGCATCAGGATCGTTGAGAACTGCAAAGAGGGCGCGCTCACGACTGCGCTCCTGTTCACCCCAGCGACCTACGGACTCGGGGAGGTCAATCTCCTCCTCATCAAGTTCGTCGTCCACGATCGGATCGACCTCGGATGCCTCCGTCATGCGCTGACGGTGTTCTCACTGGCCGACGCCCGCAGATGAATACTCAGCCGCTGTGAGTCGACCACCGCTCGTACATCGTCGACGAGTGCAGTGAGCACCGTCCAGGAAAAGGAGTTTGTGGGTGGCAGGGTGCCAGTCTTGGTGTAGGCACTCAGAACGAGATCGAGTTGGCCGTTGTCGCCGGGGATGAATGCACATTCAAGTTCAGAATCCGGCTCAGCGTCCTTGATCAGCATTGAAGCGGTCTCATCGACCGCCAGTCGTACATCCTCGAGACGGTCGATGGCGAAATCCATCCGGGCGCACACTGCTGTAGTCGCGGTGCGGACAAGGACAACCCATGCTGCCGAGGCTGGGATCGTGAGTCGAATTGGTGTGGTCACGATGTGAGGTTACGCCGCTCTAGTCGTGATTACGTGCAGTTCCGTTGGCAAGTTCCTCAAGTTCGACGCCCATTACCCGGTGAACCGTCCACTCATCCATTGGAACAGCGCCGATGGAGCGGTAGAAACCGAGCGCCGGCTCATTCCAGTCCAGGACCCACCATTCCAGGCGCCGGTATCCACGTTCGACGCAGACCTGCGCGAGCCTGGCCAGTAGTCGCTTCCCGTAACCCGTACCACGAAGCTCAGGTCTGACGTACAGGTCTTCCAAGTAGACGCCGTGAGTACCTGTCCACGTGGACGTGTTGAGAAACCACAGAGCAAACCCACCCAGTCTGGACCCGGTCTCAGAGTTTGGGTGATCCACGACGAAGGCGTAGGCGGCGGGTGCACCATTGGGAGTTGTCGCGGCAACTCCCGGAGCCTGCTCGGTACCGCCAAACAGGATTGCTGTCAGCTGCTCAACGGTGGCCTCGACCTGATCAGCAGCCTGCTCGTACTCGGCCAGTTCCTTGATGAGGTCGAGTATCTCAGGTACGTCCTCAACGGTGGCGGTGCGAATCCGTCCGGTGATCGGGCTGTTCATAGTGTCAGCGTAGCGAGAGCACACTGCGGGTCTATCTGGCGTACGGAAGAACGCGCCCTATCCGGCAGTGAACAGCCACGCCTTGCCGGTGCCACCCTGTGATGAGATCAACACGACCGAGGCGATCATCGGCATAACACCCAGCATCGCCAGGCCGATGGCGATGGGGAGGATCTCGCCCAACACAGTCATACGTCACCCATTATTCGTCCTTGGTATTAGCCCACGCCGATCTAATCCGTGCCGAACTCGGTAACGAAGTCAATCAGGTGCTCGACAGGTCCGATCAATTGCGCGTCCAGATCCGTCCAACGTGAGACGCGTCCCAGGAGCATCCTCCATGCCTCACCTGTGTTCGTCGGCCAGCCCAGCCGTTCACAGACACCCAGTTTCCAGTCTTCACCGCGCGCAACCGTTGGCCAATGTTCAATGCCTGCGCACCGCGGAGTGATGGCCTGCCAGATATCGATGAATGGATGTCCCACGATGAGTAAACCCGTGGGGAAGTTGGTATGACACTGCTCGGCAATGCGCGATTCCTTTGTGTTTGCGCTGAGGTGATCTAGCAGAACTCCGACGCGTCTGCTTTCACCTGGCGCGAATGCGGAAAGCCGCTCTATGAGGTTGTCCGCTCCGTCCAGCAACTCGACGACCACGCCCTCGATTCGCAGGTCGTCGCCCCAGACCTTCTCAACGAGTTCGGCATCATGTCGGCCCTCCACCCAGATCCGCGATGCGCGTGCCACTCGCGCCGGTGTGTTGGGTAAGGCGACGGAGCCTGATGCGGTTCGCTGTTGCGCAGGTGCCCCTTGAGGTGTTGGGCGGATGAGTGAAACGACTTCTCCGTCAATTAGGAATGCCGACGGACGGGTGGGGAACAACCGAGTCTTGCCATGTCGATCCTCGAGGCGAACGGCCCATCCCTCGATCGTTCGTTCCCAACCCGTTATCGCTCCGCACCATCCTGAATCGGCACATTCGACGACCAACCCTGGATCCCCTGCAATCTCCGGGGCCATCTGCACCCCGCGAGTCGCCCCATACGTCGCGAGAACGTCGGGACCATATCGATCAACCGAGGAAACCATGCTCCTATCGTTGCGGCTTCTGGCGTGTGTTCGCGGATTCACCATGTCGGCGTGTTGAGCAGAGTCCGCGTCATGTGATCGATGAGTACGCTGAAAGCTATGGGGGTGTGGGTTGACGATGTGATTGACCGCACTGTGGCTGCCCTGGCACCACAGGCCGATGCGATAAAGGCTGCCGGTGCGTTCGCCTACATGAAGGGTGTCGCGCCCTTCTTGGGTGTTTCGGCCCCTGATCGACGAAGGGCCCTGCGCCAACAATGGCAAGATCTGCCTGCTCCTACCTCGCACCAACTGGGCATCGGTTCATTGGAATTGATGGGGCTCCCCGAGCGTGAGTATCACTACGCTGCATATGACCTCATCCAGCGTTACCGTCTTAGCGCTGATAGTCGTTTCCTGCGCGACTTCGGGGCGAAACTGCTGACGACCAAGCCATGGTGGGACACCGTAGATGGTCTGGTTAGCGCGATGGTGAGCCCTCTGATGAGGATCTGGCGTGACGACGAACTGATTGATCAGTGGTCATCCTCCGAGGATCGCTGGCTGATACGAGCGGCGATCGGCCATCAGCGGGGATGGAAGGAGGCTACGGACGTTGATCGAGTGCTCGACTTATGCTATGCCCATTGGGATGAGCGTGAGTTCTTCATCGCCAAGGCGATCGGTTGGGCACTGCGGGATCTTGCTCGGATGAACCCACTCGCTGTCGAACACTTCCTGGCGGAGCACAGTGCCGACAATCGGGTTGCCATCCGAGAAGCCCGTCGCGGTCTAGGCTGAGGTCATGACGTTCACCCCCGGAACCGGCGAATTCTTTGAGATCGGTCTCTTCACTGGAATTCCGCAGCATGAGAACTTCTGCCGCATTGACGAAATCGTGTCGAGTCGCGCGATGGCGCCCTCAAATAATCCGAGGCCTTGGCCAGTCGGGGACCTCAGCGATCTCGTTGAAACCTTCCCGTTCAACGGGGCCACGAGTGTGACATCGTCCTTCCTTGCGGAAACCGACACCGCCGCTCTCCTTGTCTTGAAGGATGGCGTCCTGCGCCACGAGTCGTACTACCTCACAGGCGGACCAGATGTTCGATGGATCTCGATGTCGGTGGCGAAGAGTTTCACCTCCGCGCTTGTCGGGATCGCACTGGAGGAGGGCCTCATTGCGAGCATCGAAGATCCGATCAGCGATTACGTCAGGGTTGAACCCGGATCCGGTTATGACGGTGTGTCCATTCGCAGCGTTTTGCAGATGTCCTCCGGTGCGCGTTGGAATGAGGACTACAGCGATCCTTCATCCGATATCGCACGGATCGGCGCTGCCTGTGCAGGTCAGGATGGAGGCCTGGATAACTTCATCGCCACCATGTCGCGCGATGTTCCACCAGACACGCTCTGCCGGTACAACTCCGCCGATACGCAGGCGCTCACGGCACTTGTGCGCTCGGTGACGCAGCAGAACCTCGCGCAGTACATGCAGTCGCGGTTGGTTGAACCGCTTGGCTTCACCAATCCAAGCGCCTGGCTCGTGGATCCGTTCGGCGTGGAGCTGGGCTTCGGGGGTCTGGCTGTCACGGCAAGGGATTTCGCCCGCATTGGGGAGCTGTACCGCAATGGTGGACGTGTGGACGGTAATCAGATCGTTCCCGAGGGCTGGGTGAGTGCGTCGGTCACGGCCTCAGCACCACACTTGCAGGCGGGGAAGGTGGTCGTCGGAGGTGTCACGGCCTATGAGGGCTACGGCTACCAGTGGTGGCTGCCACCGGGTGACCGAGGTGAATTCAGTGCGGTTGGCGTCTACAACCAGTTTGTGTACGTAGATCCGACCGCAGGGGTCACGATCGTGAAACTGTCAGCGAATCGCTCCTACGGGACCACCGAGGATGAGCCAGAGAATCGCGAGGGCGAGACCATGGAATTCCTGCGGGCAGTTGCCCAGGCTCCTATGCCGTGAACGTGATCGCGATGTCCTGCCGACCGGAGGGGATGGCTGGCTGAACGGTGGTTCCGTTTGTGACAACCCCTTCGGTGTACAGGGTGATCGTGTAGGTGTTTCCATGAATGAGATTGAGCATCACGCTGCTTCCGAGGTCGCCGCCCATCGTGTGCCGATTCGGATCCGCGGCTCCGCCTGAAGACTCGTTCACGTACCAGCGGACGAACACTCCGCTGATGTTTGCAGGTTGGGTCGGGTAAGACCAGGTGAGGCGAACCAGTCCGCTGCTGCGGTAGTTCGGCGAAACGGAGAACTTGTTGACGATCGTGATCGGTGCGCTTGCAGTGATGGGGGAGTACTTCCAGGTGGGCTGAATTCGATAGGTGGTGTAGGCCCAGGGGCTGGTCATGTAAGTGCCGTACTGTCCCACACCCATGGTCTGGACGCCCACTGTGTACTGACATCCCACGAGTGTGTTATTTCCGATCGGCACGAGGGCGTCGCTGCGCATCGTGACGGCCTGGTAGGACATCGCATTTTCCATAGCACCCGAACAGGTCGGGTCTACGCTGACCAGCTTCCAGTGGTACTCCAGTGGACCGACACTCGTTCCGGCATTGGCTCCCGTCCATGACAGGAGGGTGTAGGGCTTGGTCTCGAAGAGGGTGACGGTCGAGAAGGACGAAGGTGCCGACGGCGGCACATCAACGGGCAGCTGTGCTGATGGGCTTGGACCGATGACCGGGCTCGGGGTAACCGCGTTCGCCGGTGCGACGGCCGCGAATGTCATGGCGGTGAGCAAGCAGGTGACGCCGAGGGTGAGGTGACTGATTCGGGTCTTGAGTGATGAGGTGTTCATGGGGGCTCCTCAGGTTGTATCCGGGTATCTCCCGGTGCTGAGGAAACTCTCGCTTCTATCTGATCGGGTATCCGTTCTCGCGCCAACAGATGGAATGTCGTCCTGCTGACACTCGGTGTATTGCCACCGATCTAGGTCTACTTGGCCAGGCGAACGGCGAAGGTGGTGTCGAGTCCGAGTAGAAACGCACCCTGCACCACGATTGCTGCTCCATCACCGGAGTTCAGCCGGCGGGCTTTACCTGCTGAATCCCGCTTGATCGCGGCGATGCCTCCCGCGACGTAGGCAAGGTCGGCAACGGCGTTGATCGTCAGGATCCGTCGAAGGCGCGTGCGCTGCTCAGCTCGCTGTTCCCACGTCTGCGGGCCACGTCGGCGTCTGCTCAGCTCACCGGCCCCCGCGATGGCTCCGTCAATGGCACCCCACATGACCGTTTGGCGTCCGAATCCCTCGATGCGCTGACTCCGTTGAACTCTTCCCAGAACCCACAGGCCTGACCCAACCACCACGCTGGCACCTGCCCACACAGCCAGAATTCGCGTCAATCGCTCCTCATCAGTTTGTGGTGTCACGAACATGAGCGTTGCATCTTCTCGCTGAATTGGCTAACCATGGCGAACGGAACTGCCTCGGCTTAGATCCAGCGCGCAATGCTCCAGCAAACGAACGTCAACACGCTGCCCGTTGGCAACCCACATGATGGGGTCGTAGGCATCATCGTTAGTAAGGGTCAGACGTGCCCGCCGCCCCGCCCACGACGTCGCTGACAACCGCCACCACGCGCCAGTCTCCAGAAGACCTGACTAATGAGAACACGTCAACGGCCTCGACACTCCCGTTGGCGAAGTTCATTGAGAATTCCTGTTTGGCTACAGCAACGTCTCCGATGACCTCCAGCACGAGCTCACCCGGCGTCTCTGAGTAACCTTCGTCGCTCAGGCCTTCGCGCATCTGCTCGCGGGCGTAGTCTGCTAGTCCCATCACTGAAATCGCAGGATCGCCGGGGAACACTCGCAGTGCCAGCACCGCTCGCGGGTCGAACACGGCCATGAAGCGCTCCCAGTTGGGCTGGTCACCGGGTGCGAACTCCAGGGTTGCATAAGCCTGCTCGAGTACTGCCGCGATCTGCTCGTGCGTATGCGTCACCGGTTTTCCCAAACGCTGGTCGCCTCTACACCCGCGCGAGCCAGCGTGCCGTTGAGGTCAGTGAGTGCGGCAGCTGCGCTCGCGCTACCGCGCAGGTGGGCGTCGAAGTGGGTGGTGATCGCGCCACGCCAGGCTGTCTTTGCGGTCTCTCCGGGCACCAGTCGGGAGATCGGACCAATCGACCTTGCCACCCGCGGCCAGTCACCCGGTCCGTTGGGGAACAGTCTTGCCACCCGAGCAACGAACTCGGCCATCCACTCGTGGCCCACGTCGATGTCGTCGACGAAGTGGTTGTGATCTGCGCGCCCGAGTGCCACGAGGCCCTTTCGACTTGCAGGAAGGGAGCGAAGTAGCGCGAGTTGGCCATAGAGGGGGAGAAGTGAATCGCGGTCCCCCGCGCAGATGAGCACGGCTGCATCCGACTTCCATGGTCGGTCGATCCACTCTTGGAACAATTGGCTGCCCTCGTTGATGGCAGCGTCGTCATTCGCCGGGCACATGGGGGCGATCGCTGCGACCCGTGCGTCAAGATTGGGTGCGATGACGCTGGAGAACCCGCCGAAACTGGCACCCGTCACACCCACTCCGTCTGGTCGGACGGGGAGGCGTTCGATTGCGGTCGACACGAGGAAGGGGATGTCTTTCTCACGCGTAATGGCGATGCCCCGCGCGTGCTCCAGCATGGCGGCCGGAGGCCCCTCCGGCTCCTGAGCTGTGAGGAAGGCATCAACCTCGTTCCACGTGCTCCCGTGCACATCTGGTGACACCACCACGTAGCCGTGGCTGGCCAGATGTGTGCCGAGGAACGTCGACTCGCGCCGAAATCCCGCCCAGCCGTGGATGAGAAGCACGAGCGGAGGTGGCTCTGGAGGCCGGTGCCATTCCGCGTTTCGCACCGCTTGCTGCGCCACGGGCTCAACCTCGTCCGGGTCGAGGGCTGCGGCCCAGTCTGGTACGAAGAGGTCCCAGGTGGCGGGGTCGAGGTCCTGGCCGCGGTGGCTGTCATCGGCGGGGTACCAGACCTCCACCGTGATGTCGATGTCACGTGCCGGGTCCTGCCAGATCTCTGTGCGCACCCCAACGGGGTGCGGTCCCCGGGTGAATGGGTCGTTGGCTCTCATCGGTTCACGCACTCACCGCGTCGTTCGAACTACCGAGGCCTTCGTACACCACCGGCCTGCGCGCGCGCAGGTAGAGCGCCCGCAGCACGCCACCGATGAGTGCGGCAAACACCACGCCTGTGAGAATCGAGTTCACTAGTGCGCCACGCGCGGTGAACACGTCCAGTTGGCTGATGATCAGGTAGGTCACCACCGCGAGGCCGATGGCGGCGAGGATCGGCATCACAATCACCCGCCAGGCCGGCATCCCGTGACGATCGCGCAAGAAGTACGCGAGGATCGCGATGGCGGCCAGGCACTCCATCAGGGGAATCGCGATCACCGCTGGTGCTGAGCCCATGACGTACAGGTCCAGGTAGGGGTCCAGTCCCGCAAACGCAAAGGCCAACACGACGATCAACGTGAATACCGAGTGCGTAAGGCTGGCGATCCACGGCGAGTTGAACCGCGGGTGCACCGCGGACAGACGGTGCGGTAGTGCTCGGTCGCGCCCGAGAGCCAGCAGGTACCGAGAGGTGGCGTTATGGAAGGCGAGGATCGAGGCGAACCAACTTGTCACCACGAGCACGGCCATCACAAGCACGGCCCACTCGCCAGCGAAGGTGCCCGCGGCAGTGAAGAACATGTTGATCGGGTCGTTGGTGGCCTGGTCGACGGCTCCCTGGTTGCCGAAGGCCTCTACCGCCCACCACGCCACGAACGCATACAGCACGACCATCACGCCGATGGCTCCGTATGTGGCACGGGGGATGGAGCGTTCTGGCTCGCGGACCTCCTCGACGAACAGCACCGTGGCCTCGAATCCGGAGAAGGCGGAGATGGTGATGGCGAGCATGGCACCGGGGTTGCCGCCGAGAATCTCCGAAGGACTGAAGGGTGCAGCCGACAGTCCCTCGGCGCCACCAGCTGCCACTACCGCGATGCCGACGATGAGCAGGATGCCCACCTCGCACAACATCACCACGCCTAGGACGCGCGCGTTGAGCTCGACCCGAAGGATGCCCAGTGTCCCCATAAGCACGGTGCCCAGCAACGCCCACACCACCCAAGGAGTCTGCATACCCATCTGCGTCAGAAGTGACTGCATCAGCAGTGAGAAGATCCCGACAGCTCCGGTAGCGGCGATGGCATATGCGAGCGTGGCCACGAATGCGGTGCCGAGTCCCAGTGTGCGGCCCAGCCCTTCGGTGACGTAGATGTAGAGGCCACCCGCTCGGCGGACATGCCGGGCCATTGCCACATAGCCCACCGCGAATACCAGCAGCAGCAACCCGACCACAATGAACATCCCCGCGGTACCAATGCCGCCACGGCCGATGGCGAGGGGGATTGCGCCTACGGCGAAGCCAAGCGGGGCCGCTGCGGCGATGACGAAGAAGATGATGTGCCGGGCGCTCAGGGCGTTATGGCGGAGTTCGCCACCTTCTGCTGAGAGGTCGGCCTGCACAGAGTCATTGGCGGTCATGTGCTCTCCTCAAATTTGTGCCAAAGCGATTTGGCAGCGCTCAGCAAAGCACACCCGATCGGGGCTGTCAACGAATCGCGGGTATTGTTCGGCCCATGCCGCGCCGCGTGACTCTCGCCGACGTCGCCCACACCGCGGGCGTCTCGCCAACCACGGTGTCGCATGCTCTCAGTGGCAAGGGGCGGGTCGACGAGGCCACCCGTCGTCGAGTGCGTGAAGCTGCGGCGAGTCTCGGTTATGTGCCCAACCGTGCTGCCCGCAACCTCGCCCTCGGGCGGTCCGACACGATCGGCCTTATGCTGCCCCGGCTGACGCAGATGCCGCTCGACGAGCTTCTGCTCACGGACTGGTACGGACAGGTCACCGTCTGCGCTAGCCAGGTGGTGCTGCGGCACCACCGCGCTCTGCTGATCCTTCCCGACGTGCGAACGGGGGCTGAACTCGACGCATATGCCCTTGAGGGTGTGCTTGTCCTCGACCCGCTTACTGATGACCCGCGCTGGCCGGCGCTGCGCACGTCGACGACCCCTCGGGTGCTTTTGGGGCGGGACCCGTCGGGCGAACTCGGGCCTGTCGTCGACTACGATTCTGAACTGGGAACCCGCTCACTGCTCGACCATATGTGGGAGCGTGGGGCCCGGCGGCCGGCGCTGGTCCTACCGGACATCGGCTGGAGCACACTGACGGCGTCTCGTGCCGCGTACGACCGTTGGTGCGCGGAGAGAGGGGTACGCCCAGTGGTGGGTCAAGCCTCGGTGGCTCGTTGCTCGACGGTCGCCGATGTGGTCGATGCCGCTGAGCGGGCAGCAGCCCGACTGCTAGCCCGTCGTACACCTCCCGACGCGCTCATCGGTCTGCTGGGGTACTTCGGAAGAGGTATTGTCGCGGCCGCACATGCCCGGGGGCTCGAGGTGCCACAGGATCTGCTGGTGGCCCAGGATATCGACGGGCTCGAGGCACAAATCGGAACGCCGCCGATCACAGCCCTCGACGTCGATATTACCGACCAGCTAGCAGTGGCGGTCGAGCTCCTGTTGAGCGGGATGGCCGACCCATCTGAGGTGCGGGTGGTGACGCCGACCTTGGTAGTGCGGGGCTCGACGGTCGTCTAGGCCCAGAGCCAATGGGCTCACCCAGGGCGAATTTCCCAGCACGCACAGGCCTGATCCAACAACCACACTGGCACCCGCCCAGACAGCCAGAATTCGGGTCAGTTTCTCTTCCTCGGTCTGTTGGGTCACAAACATCAGCCTGTCATCTACCTGGTCACGTGGCCATGGGTGATCGTTGACACAGACTGTCGCGAGGGTCTCGCAGAGGGCGATTTGCACTGACCCGTAAATATGGGTCCGTGCTATGTTTGTCACATGAAGAAGACCACAATCGAGCTTCCTGACGAACTTGCTGATCAGGCGCGCCAATGTGCCGCGCAGTGGGGTACCACGCTGAAGAGCCTGATCGAGGAGGGACTTCGGCGCGAGCTCGAGCGACGTTCGCAGTCGCAGACCTGGTCACCCAGGGCGGATCTGGTCTTTACCGGGCTGGGTTTGACCGACGAAGCGTCCGCGCTGTCATGGGCTGAACTCCGTGAGTTGGCGAACGAGCGTTGATAGCCCTCGACACCAATGTCTTGGTGTACGCACATCGCGGTGAGATGCCCGAGCATCAGCGGGCTGTTGATGTGGTGACTCAGCTGCTCACTGGAAATGAACCGGTGGCCTTCTGCTGGCCGGTTCTGCACGAGTTCATCGCGATCGTCACCAACCCACGAATATTCAAGCCACCGACGCCAGCCAGAACTGCGCTCGAGCAGGTTGAGCATTGGCTCTCAAGTCCTAGGGCTGTGTTGTTCTCGGAGTCAGCCAGACATTTCGTGACGCTTAGCGAACTGATCGTCGTGGGAGATGTCCGAGGGGCGATCATCCACGACGCGCGCATTGCGGCGATATGTGTTGATCACGGCGTGCGCGAACTGCTGACCTCAGATCGCGATTTCACCAAATTCTCCTCGCTACGGGTGCGCAACCCGATTGATGGAGAAGACGCGTAAGGGGCCCTCGGGAGCACGATCACACCTGAGGGGGCGTTAGACGCGCAGCTATGCCTTCATGGTCTCCCAAGAGATCTCGGCGATCTTGATCCTCGCCTTGGTTAGCGACCACTACCGGTGGCAAGCCCGCGGACAAGATGACGGTGAGCGACAATCCCGAAAGCAAGCACAGGGATCAGGACGATTGTCCCGGCTGCCGCGATCTTTCCCCAATAGATTTCCTTATTGGTCATGAAGCCGACGATTGCAACAGGTGCCGTCTTGGCGTTCTCTCCGGTGAGAATGAGCGCATAGAGAAACTCATTCCAAGTGTAAAGAAGACAGATAACCGCGGCGGCAGCGAGTCCGGGCCGGACCAGCGGCAAGATGATATGGCGCAAGGTTTGGTACCGAGACGCACCGTCAAGGTTTGCGGCCTCGTCCAACTCCACCGGAAGGTCCTCGACGAAACTCAGCATGATCCATATGGAGATGGGCACTGTGAAGGCGAGATATGTGAATGCCAGAGATACGACGTTATCGAGCAATCCCATGCTCCTGAAGATCATGTACACGGGAATGACGATGACAATCGGTGGCAGCATTTGAGGCACGAGAGCGAACGCACGCCACACTCCCTTACCTCGTACGGGAAGTCGAGCCAAAGCGTATGCGGCGGGTAGCCCCAGGCAGAGTGCGATGAAGGTTGACAGCAAGCTCACGATGACGCTGTTGAGCAGATATCGAGGGAAATCAGATTGCGCGAGTACCTGAGAGTAGCTCTCCCCAGTAGGTGGAAAAATGAAGACTGGTGGATAGGCGAACGTGTCCGCAGGTGGCTTGATGCTCGTGAGAAACAGCCATAGGAGCGGGAACATGAATAGAACAAGAGAGGCACTAACTAGTACATAGGTCGCGATGGATGATCGACGCGATCGCCTCATGTGGATCGCCGTCCGACCACTCGCGCTTCGATCGCCAAGATGATGACCAGAGCAAGGATCAGCAAGTACGAGACCGCTGACGCGAGTCCCAGATTGAACGAGGCGAAGCCCTTCTCGTAGGCGTAGAGACTGAGTGTCTGGGTGGCGTTGTAAGGGCCACCTCCGGTCAAACTGAAGACGACGTCAAAGATTCGGAAGAGGTCTATCGTTCGCCAGACGATCGCCACGAAAAGGAATGGGCGTAGCAGCGGAAGCGTAATTAGTCGAAAGGTTTGCCAGGACGAGGCACCATCAACCCAGGCCGCTTGACGCAATTCCTCCGGTACCGACTGAAGGCCCGCGAGGAGAATCACCGAAACGAATGCGGTGGTGTTCCAGACGTCAACCATGACCAGAGACCACAGTGCAAGCGATGGGTTGCCCAGCCACGCCACCGGACTGATGCCAGCAAGCGAGAGTAGCCAGTTTAGAAAGCCAAAGTCGTAACTGAGCAGCATTCGCCAAATCAATCCGACGATAACGTTTGTCGTGAACATCGGCAGCAGTATGAGGATGCGAACGGTACGCCGGCCACGAAACTCCTGATCGAGGAGCACTGCGAGTCCAAGACCCAGAACAATCTCGATGCTGAGAGCGACGAAGGTGAACACAACCGTGACCTGCATCGAGTGCCAGAACGCCGGATCGCTGATCGCGGTCTTGTAGTTATCCAAGCCGACGAATGGCACGCCACGTCGGAAGGTCGTCAGTTTCCACTTGTGGAAACTGAGATACAGACTGTAGATCGTGGGAACACCGACGATAAGGGCGACGGCCGCGTAAGCAGGCAGGAGGAATCTCCACCCAAGGTCTTTGCGCCGACGTGGTGATGCCGGCGCGCCGGTCGTAGTTGTGACGGTGGCCAACGAGTCCTCTTCATCTGCCTAGGATCAACCGCGGTCCGATGCGGCGACCCGTGTCACGTCGGTATTGAACGGGACGTCACCTACAACCACGATCGGGATGGCGGCTACTGAGTGTAGCCACCATCCTTGAGCGCCTGCGTGATCGCCGCTGCCGCGTCGTCCATTGCCTGCTGTGGCGTCTTGGCTCCAGTCACTGCCGCTGTTGAAGCATCCTGCATGGCGTTGAGGAGACCATCGGAGGTGGTGATCAGCGGTGAGATGTGTCGGTAAGGCATTGCATCGGCAAGCAGTTTGAACTGGGGGACCTTGGCTACAACCTCGGGGTCCGCAAGAGCGGCCTTGTTTGAGGGGATACCGCCGTTTAGGGCCCATAACTTCGCTCCGGGGCCACCGACGAGCCACTCAATGAACTTGTACCCGGCCAACGGGTTCGCGGCCGAAGTTGGAACGACCCAGCCCCATGAACTGCCGCCGAATCCATACTTGCCTGCCACTGATGGCGGCACAAACTCGTAAGCGAGCTTCTTGCAGACCTTCGGGGACTTTGTGCAATCAGTGAGATCCTGTGTCGCGGCCATCCACTCGACACCCATAGCCGCCTTGTCTTGCTGAAGCGCAGTCATGATTTCGTTGTAACCGTAAGTGGTCACATCTGGTGAGACAACCTTCTCAGTGCGCAGTAAGTTCGCGTAGAAAGTCATGGCCGCAACGCCGGCAGGGTTGTTCACGGTGACTTGGTAGGTTTGAGGATCATAAAGCTGGCCACCAAATGACCAGAAGTAATGCATGAAGTCCCACCACGCCTCGTCCTTCTTGTTACCAATCACGAGGCCGAAACGATCGGGAGTTGTGAGCTTCTTGGCATCGGCCAGCAACTCATCCATGGTCTTGGGAGGTTGCAGACCGGCGGCGGCGAGCAAATCTGTGCGGTAGAACAACCAGGCTGTATCACCCTCGGATGGGAAGCCATAAACCTTGTTATCGAAAGTGAGATTGCTTACTCCTGGCTGTAGGTCATCAACCTTCAGCCATGATGCGTGGTCCGCCCCGGAGATGAATTGGTCGATTGGCTGGAGACCCTCCGCTGCAATGAAGGCTGGCAGCCAATCAGCTGAGGCATAGACCGCATCCCAGTTCGCAGTACCGCCGACGATCGACGTCTTGAGTTTGTCCTGATAGCCGTCCCGAGCGATCTCGTCGATCTCAACTTTGTTTCCTGTCGCCTGAGTGTACGCGGCGGCAACCTTGCGGAGGTTATCTGCCTCCGGGCCGCTCCAGACTGCAACCCGCGCCGTTGCCAGAGCAGAGGTGGACGCGCCCGATGACGGTGAACTGGCACCGCTCGCTGAGCCACCCCCGGACGAACCACCTGAGCATGCGCTCGTAACGAGGGCAACAACTGCCACGAGTGTTGCTGCAATCTTCATCCTTGGACGACTCATGATCATTCTCCTTGAGTGCTGTTGATCATCACAGGCACGGCGGACCGATGGGCTCATCCTCTGAGTGGACACAGACGCTGTCAAGGAGTTCAGCAATGTTATTAATGAACTGTTTTCCGTGTCGATCTCGCCCGGTACTCCTATCGGTCCAGAGGCGGAGACTCGCGGCCAACGACAAAGGGCCCCTCTTGGGCGTGATCACACATGAGGGGCCCTTAGACGCACAGACTAGGCCTTCTTGGTCTCCCAGAAGATCTCGGCGATCTCGTCGATCTTGGCAATCAGATTGTCAGCCACAGCGACGTCAAGGGAGCCCTTGGTTCCGCCGGCGCCAGCCAGCTTGGTGGCCTCGTTGAACAGGCCGTTCAGCTGGGGGTACTTCTCGAAGTGAGGGGCCTTGAAGTAGTCGGTCCACAGCACCCAGAGGTGATGCTTCACCAGATCAGAGCGCTCTTCCTTGATGGCCACAGCGCGGCCCTTGAAGACATCGTCATCTGATGCGTGGTACTTCTCGATGCAGGCCTTGACGGACTGCGCCTCGATGCGAGCCTGAGCCGGGTCGTAGACCCCACATGGAAGGTCGCAGTGGGCGTGGACGGTGGTCTTGGGTGCCAGAAGTCGGCGCAACATGTCTTTCCCTCTCGTCGGTGTTCACGATCTGGATGGATCCGCATCGAACGTCGTGGAACGGATACCCGTTATAGGCGAGACTACTCCCGACCGGCCCAGTCGGCATCAGGCAGGGGCGGACAGTTGTCGCCTGAGTCATGAGCGTGGCACTTCGGGGCAGGAGAAGGTGGGTGAGCAACGTGCCGTGGCTGGGATTGTCCCGGGTGGCGGTGGCCGGTGAGTCGATGTCGCCGACCATGTCACCAGGCGATTGGCTGCTGTGTCGGCGCGTTCGTGGAATGGATGTACGGCCCGGTCAAATCGTGGTGGCCGAGCAGCCCAATCGGCTCGGATTCCTCGTTATCAAACGGGTCATTCGGCGAGTAGATGGAGGCTGGTGGCTTGAAGGGGACAATCCCGCCGCAAGTGACGATTCCCGGACCTTTGGGCCTGTTTCAGATCAGGACGTGCTGTCGGTTGTCCTGTGCCGATACTGGCCGAGCCCAACACGGTTGAGCAGATAGTCTTGGCGCAAGCGCTGAGAGGATGGACCGACGATGACTCCTGACAAAGGGCATAGTGACGACATCTTGTCGCGATACAGCCAGGACCCGGTGTTCGTCACTCATCTCGGCGGGAAGATCGAGGTAAGCGCGACGATTGACGTCCGCGATAATGAAGGTCTCGCGATCGCATACACCCCCGGTGTCGGGCGCGTGTCACAGGCAATTGCTGACCGTCCTGAGTTGGGCTGGACTCATACCTGGAAGTCCAACTCCATCCTGATTGTCACCGATGGATCGGCCGTACTTGGCCTTGGAAACATCGGACCTGTTGCCGCGCTCCCGGTGATGGAGGGAAAGTCGCTGCTGTTCAAGGATTTTGGTGGAATCAACTGCGTCCCGATCTGCTTGGATACGCAGGATGTCGACGAGATCGTCGAGACCGTGGTCCGAATCGCCCCCGCATACGGGGGTGTGAATCTGGAAGACATCAGCGCCCCGCGGTGCTTTGAGATCGAGCAGCGGCTGCAGGAACGGCTGAACATTCCCGTGTTCCACGACGATCAGCATGGAACGGCGATCGTGGTCACCGCGGCCCTTGAGAACGCCGCTCGCGTCAACAAGCGTCCGCTGTCCAAGCTTCGAGCTGTGATGCTCGGTGCGGGCGCCGCCGGAGTCGCCATCGCGAAGATGCTCGTTGAAGCGGGGATCGGTGACATCGCTGTCTGCGATCGCCAGGGTGTGCTGTCACGTGATCGAACCGATCTCACCGATATCAAGCGGCAGATTGCTGAGTCGACCAATAAGAAGGGGCTCAGCGGCACCTTCGAGGACGCGATGGTTGGGGCCGATGTTTTCATCGGTGTGTCCGGCGGGTCAGTTTCCCTCGAGGTGCTCAAGACCATGGCTAAGAAATCGATCGTCTTCTCACTGGCAAATCCGGATCCCGAGGTCCACCCGGAGGTTGCCGAAGCGGCGGGAGCGGCCGTCATCGCCACGGGCCGCAGTGATTTCCCGAATCAGATCAACAACGTTCTGGCTTTTCCTGGCCTGTTCCGCGGTGCTCTGGACGTTGGGGCCACTCGGATCACCGAGGGAATGAAACTGGCAGCAGCGGAGGCGATCGCCGGCTTGGTTGGCGACTACCTTGATACCGACTACATCGTCCCGGATCCCTTCGATCCGCGACTGGCACAGACGGTCGCTCTTGCTGTGGGCGCTGCGGCCATTCGCGATGGAGTAGTGCGAGCCACGTCCTGATCTATGGGCTGCCGGTGGTCAGCGCTGAGGATAGGCTGACTCCATGTTTGCTGTAGCAGCCACCTCATTCGATTCGGACAACCCGCTCAATGGCCTCACCCTAGGTGAGATGCCTGATACTCAGGTGCCGGAGGGTTGGGTGCGCGTGAATCTGCGCGCCGCCAGTCTGAATCACCACGACCTGTGGAGCCTGAAGGGCGTTGGGCTGCGAGAGGATCGACTCCCGATGATCCTCGGATGTGATGCTGCCGGCGTGCTGGACGATGGCTCCGCCGTTGTTGTGCACGGTGTTGTGGGCGATCCGAACGCTGTTGGAGGGGACGAGACTCTTGATCCCAAGCGGACCCTGCTCAGTGAGCTCTACCCCGGGACGTTCGCCGAGACCGTTGCAGTGCCAGCACGCAATGTGATTGCCAAGCCTGAGGAACTGAGTTTCGAGCAGGCGGCATGTCTGCCAACTGCGTGGCTTACGGCCTATCGCATGCTGGCCACGAAGTCAGGGCTCACCCCAGGTGGAACGGTGTTGATCCAGGGTGCAGGTGGTGGAGTGGCTACCGCGGCAACTCAGCTGGCAAAGGCCATGGGCTATCGGGTGTGGGTTACCAGTCGTGATGAGGCCAAGCGTGCCCGCGCCGTCGAACTTGGTGCCGATGAGGCGTTCGAGATCGGGGCGCGGCTGCCGGATCGGGTGGACGCGGTGATCGAGACCGTTGGTGAGGCCACGTGGTCACATTCACTCAAGTCTCTTCGCCCCGGCGGCACGGTGGTCGTCTCCGGTGCGACCAGCGGCCCGAATCCGCCGGCAGATCTCAATCGCGTCTTCTTCCTCCAGCTCAATGTCGTTGGTTCCACAATGGGTACCCGTGACGAGCTTGAGGCAATGCTTGCGCTTCTCGCCGACACGGGCGTGCGTCCGACCATCGATGCCACATACGATCTGCGCGATGCACGGTCCGCCTTCGAGCGGCTCAACTCAGGAGATGTTGTCGGCAAGCTGGTGCTCACCAACAACTGAACCGGCGGTCTAGTCGACGTCGGGATCCTCATCGTCAAGTCGCGCGAGCCAAACAGCCAATCGCTCGACGGGAGTCTCAAACTCCGGATTCAGGTCGACGAAGGTCCGCAACCGCTCGGCAAGCCAGGCGAAGGTGATCTCCTCCTCACCGCGCCGATTGTCGAGCTCCTCGATCCCGCGATCAGTGAAGTACATCCCGACTCCTATGCGAACGCGGTTGTGATGAGTTCGGCCTGCTCACGTTCGTGGACCTTGTGCGTGCCAACGGCAGGAGATGAGGCAGCCGGACGCGAGACAACCCGAAGGCTTCGTCCGCCGAAGTGACCCATGGTGTTCATGGCCACATAAGGCCACGCCCCCTGATTGGCCGGCTCCTCCTGTACGAACACAAGCTCAGCGGACACCGGATAGTGCGCGATCGCCGACTCCAGTGCGTCGATGGGCAGCGGTGCGAGCTGTTCCAGGCGCACGATCGCGACGTCCTTCCTGCCTGACCGTTCCCGTTCTGCCAGAAGGTCGTAGGTGACCTTGCCCGAGCAGACCAGCACGCGACGTACGTCGCCAGCGTTCACTTCCGTGTCCGGGATGACCGGCTCGAAGGTACCCGAGGTGAAGGCGGCGACCGGTGAGGTTGCAGCTTTGAGTCGAAGCATCGACTTCGGCGTGAACACGATCAGCGGCTTGTGATGTGGTGCCCGTGCCTGCCAGCGCAGAAGATGGAAATAGGAGGCTGGTGTTGAAGGCATCGCCACGGTCATATTGTCCTGCGCACACAGTTGCAGGTAGCGCTCGATGCGTGCCGATGAGTGGTCAGGGCCCTGACCTTCCTGACCATGTGGCAGTAGCAGGACAACTCCGGAAAGCTGTCCCCACTTCTGTTCACCTGAAGAGATGAACTCATCGATGATCGTCTGCGCCCCATCGGCGAAATCGCCGAACTGGGCTTCCCACAGCACCAGAGCCTGCGGATCAGCGACGGAGTATCCGTACTCGAATCCCATGGCTGCGTATTCCGACAACAGCGAGTCATAGACGAAGAAGAAACCCTGATCTGAACTGAGGTTTGCCAGCGGGGTGTATTCCTCGCCGGTTTCCCGATCGACGATCACACTGTGCCGCTGCCCGAAGGTGCCCCGGCGGGAGTCCTGACCGGCCAGTCGAACGACTCGCTTCTCCAGCAACAGCGAGCCGAAGGCGAGCGTCTCACCGAAGGCCCAGTCGATCGCGTTGTCCGGCAGCATCGCCACCCGGCGTGCCAACTGTGGGGCAAGCCGTGGATGAACCGTGAACCCCTCGGGAAGATTGACCTGAGCGTTCGCGATCAACTCGACCGTGGCTGGGCTGATCGCCGTTTCAACTCGGGCCGGGTACTCGGGAGGATCTACGTGGTGCACCTCGCGTGGATGGGAAAGATCCTCGCGGGTTTCGGCGAACACTCGCTCGAGTTGCTCCTGATAGTGACGCAGCGCGGTCTCGGCCTCTTCCAGGCTGATGTCGCCGCGGCCGATCAGCGCTTCGGTATAGAGCTTGCGGGTTGAACGCTTGTTGTCGATCAGGTTGTACATCAGCGGCTGGGTGAGGGACGGATCGTCAGCCTCGTTATGACCACGACGTCGGTAGCAGACCAGATCGATTACGACGTCTTTGTTGAAGGCCTGTCGGAACTCGAAGGCAAGTTCGGCCACGCGGACGACGGCCTCGGGATCATCACCGTTGACGTGGAAGATCGGCGCCTGAACCATACGCGCGACATCGGTGCAGTAGACCGATGACCGGGATGACTCGGGCGAGGTAGTGAAACCGACCTGGTTGTTCACCACGATGTGCACTGTTCCACCGGTGCGGTAACCGCGGAGCTGCGAAAGGTTGAGGGTCTCCATGACCACACCCTGACCAGCAAAGGCGGCATCACCGTGCATCAGGATCGGGAGAACAGAGAAGTCACGACCACGGGGCAGTGCATCCTGCTTGGCTCGAACGATTCCCTCGAGTACAGGATTCACCGCCTCCAGGTGCGATGGATTCGCAGCCAGGTACACCGGGATATGCTCACCGGATTCAGCGGTGAAATCACCGCTGGTACCCAGGTGATACTTGACGTCACCCGAGCCCTGCACGGAGCCTTCGACCTCGAAGTCTCCCTCGAATTCGCGGAAGATCTGTGCGTAGGACTTACCAGCAATGTTGGCGAGCACGTTCAGTCGTCCTCGGTGCGGCATACCGATACATGCCTCGTCGAGTCCGGCTCGGGCAGCTGCTGAGATGACGGCATCAATCATCGGGATAACTGATTCGGCACCCTCCAGTGAGAACCGTTTCTGCCCGACGTACTTGGTCTGAAGGAAGGTTTCAAACGCCTCGGCGGCGTTGAGCCTGCGCAGGATTCGCAGTTGCTCGGCACGATCTGGCTTGTCGTACTTTCGCTCGACGCGCTCCTGGATCCACGCACGCTGTTCTGGGTCCTGCATGTGCATGTACTCGATACCAATGGTCCGGCAGTAGGCATCACGCAGAACGCCGAGAACCTCTCGTAGGCGCATAAAGCTTCGGCCGCCGAATCCACCGGTAGCGAATTCGCGATCGAGATCCCACAGCGTGAGGCCATGGCTGGACAGTTCCAGATCTGAGTGCTGACGCTGGGTGTACTCAAGCGGATCGGTGTCGGCCATCAGGTGACCGCGAACGCGAAACGCGTGGATCAACTCCTGGACGCGGGCAGTCTTGTCCAGATCTGCGTCGTGGGCGGCGGTGATATCCGCGGCCCAGCGAATGGGCTCATAAGGGATCCGCAAAGCTGCGAACACATCGTCGTAGAACCCGTCGTCACCCAAGAGCAGTCCGTGGATGATCCGCAGGAACTCACCAGACTGAGCGCCCTGGATGATGCGGTGATCATAGGTGGACGTCAGGGTGACGATCTTGCTGATGGCCTGCTGGGCAAGGGTGTCGGGGGAGGCACCTTGCCACTCGGCCGGGTAGTCCATCGCTCCGACGCCGATGATGGCTCCCTGGCCTGGCAGCAGTCGGGGTACCGAGTGGACGGTGCCGATGGTGCCGGGATTGGTCAGGCTGATGGTGGTGCCGGCAAAGTCATCAGGTCCGAGTTTGCCGGAGCGCGCCTTGCGTACGATCTCCTCATAGGTGGACCAGAAGGTTGCGAAGTCCAACTGATCGGCGTTCTTGATGTTGGGCACGAGGAGCTGCCGGCTACCGTCGGGCTTTGCCAGATCGATTGCCAGGCCCAGATTCACCTGTTCGTTGTGGACGATCGCCGGCTTGCCGTCCACCTCGGTGTAGGCCCAGTTCATCTCCGGCATCACCCTCAACGCCCGGACGAGTGCCCAGCCGATCAGGTGAGTGAAGGACACCTTGCCACCGCGGCCACGCGCGAGATGGTTGTTGATGACGATTCGGTTGTCGATCAGGAGCTTGACGGGGATGGCCCTAACACTTGTGGCCGTCGGCAGAGCAAGGCTCGCCTCCATATTCGTTACAACCCGTGCAGCCGGACCCTTGAGGACGACAACCTCAGTTGGCTCTGCAGATACAGTCGCGGATGCCGATGAGGTTTGCGGTGTGGCAGCGACCGGTGGTGAGACGATATTGGGTACCGGTAGGGGCTGTGGCTGTGCATGTGAGGCGGCAGCTTCATCCGCGGCTACCTCATTGCTCTCGGCCTCACTTCGTGCTGCTTCATGTGCGGCGAGGGCCGCCTCTGTGAGCTCGATACCGGCGTGCTCGGTGGGCATGTAGTCGGCGAAGAAGTCCCACCAGGCCGGATCCACGCTGTTCGGATCAGCCAGATACTGCTGGTAGATCTCGTCGACAAGCCACTCATTGGGACCGAATGACGCCATCTGGTCCTGATCGGACTGCGCAGTCATGGGTAACCTTTCGCCTCACACGCGTAGGCCGGGCCCATCCGCCCGACCTTGTCTAAGGTTACGCGGGGTAGCGATGCTTATGTCGGGTCAGAGGAGTGTTGCTGACCACATCGGGAGGCACGCGGCACGATCAGTGCTGGGGATTTCGGGATGGACGTCCGTCCAGAAGTGGCCGGCTCGGATCCCATTTCGTGCCATTGGCGGCATCCTGTCGACGCCGGGCGATGCCGGAGATCGCCTCAAGGACAACCCGGTTGCCAAGCATTGCGGTGATGTCAGCGTGATCGTAGGGGGGAGCAACCTCGACTACGTCCATGCCTACCACCGGAAGTTCCAGTGCGATGCGACGAACCGCGTCGAGAAGTTCCCGCGCAGACAATCCACCGGACTCGGGTGTTCCAGTTCCCGGGGCATGACCCGGATCGCACACATCGATATCGACGGACAGGAACACCCCGTCACAGTCATCCATGGCGATTTCGAAGGCTTCGGTCAAACACTCGTTGAGGCCGCGATGCACGATCTCAGTCATCTCATACGAACGCATGCCCTGCTCGGCCATCCAATCCAGGGTCTCCGGACCCGGCCAGTAGCCGCGCAGCCCCACCTGCAGGAATCGATCACCCCGCGCGGCCCCAGATTCGATCAAGCGTCGCATGGGCTGACCATGTCCGACGAGGGAGCCGAACTCGATATCGCCGGTATCGGCGTGGGCGTCAAAGTGAATGACGCTCACCCGTCCCCAACCACGAGCGCGTGCGGTTCCCGTGACATTGGGCCAGGTGATCGTGTGGTCGCCACCCAGTACAAGCGGGATCGCACCCGAGCTTGCAATCTTCTCGATCACGACCTCGAGATCGGCACAGGACCGTGCTGCATCACCGGAGTACATCTCCACATCCCCGGCGTCGACCACGCGCATATCTGCTAGCCCGTCAACGCGCAGGGCCAGTGACGGTCGTGACCCATCATGTGGGTTGTAATCGGTCATGCGAATCGCCTGCGGACCAAAGCGGGCGCCTGAGCGCCATGATGTTCCGCCATCGAAGGGTGCACCCACGATCACGATGTCGGCATCGGCGTACGTCTCGGGTTCGTCGATCGTGCAGCGATCGATTCCCAGAAACGTGATATCCGGTCCAAACTGTGGGCCGTACCGAGGCATCGCAGGACTCCATTCACAGGTGGTGGACTCCCTACGCTATCCGGCAGACCTCGCTCTTGTCAGACCATCCAGCGTGGCGGCGACGAGTGGCCCAAGGGTGTCTAAGTGATAGCCACCTTCTTGTACGGCAACCGTTGGGAGGTTCATGGCTCCCAGAATCCCGCCGGCGGATGCATATCCCTCTGCGGTGATGTGAAGTGGCGACTCAGGATCATCGATCGCTGCGTCCACGCCGAGACTTACCACCAGGGCCGTTGCACCTCTGGTAAGCGCGTGCTCGGCCAACTGTTCAACGGCTGTCAGCCAGCTCACATCCGTGGACAGTGGAGGAAGGGGCAGGTTCAGATTTGCTTCGATCCCCGCTCCACGGCCGACTTCATCGGCAAAGCCCATGTAGTGCGGAAACCATCCGGCCCCTGGGTCGATGTGCACCGACCCATAGGTGACATCCTCGCGCTCGTAGAAGATCGACTGTGTGCCGTTTCCGTGGTGGGCATCGATGTCGATGATGGCCACCTGCTCGTGACCGGCATTGCGCAATGCCTGCGCCGCCACGGCTGCATTGTTCAGGTAGCAGGATCCGCCGAAGGCAGAGCGAGTCACGTGATGTCCCGGTGGGCGAGTGAGTGCATACGCAGCAGGCGCTCCGGCTGTGACCTGATCGACTGCCGTGAGTGTCACGTCAATCGCGCCGCGAGCAGCCGACCACGTGCCCGGACCCACCAGGGTCATGGTGTCGTAGCACCAGCGACCTGCAGCCGCATGGATCGAGGTCGGCTCACGCACCGACAGTCCGTCCAGCATTCCGGGAGTGGGCAGCAGGTAGGGGACGACGCGATCCTGACCCGGATCTTGGTCGAAGCCGGCTCTAATCCAGCGGTCGTAGGACTCTCGTAGATAGTGGACAAGGTCCGGATCGTGAACCTGCAGGAGAACCTCGTCCGAGTGCGGCTGTGCTGGGATGAAATCGTGGCCATCTGCGCGCAGAGCATCCTCGATGCGCATCAGCCGTTCGGGGACCTCGGTGCCCGGGGTGCGTACACCCACCCAGATCTCAGCTCCGGGAACATGCAGAGCGCACACGTCACTGGTGACGACCGGGATCTTCGACATGGTCAGAGCATTGCAAATTTGGCGGCGCTTTTCTGACAATGGCCAAGTTCCTTCGGCCGCTCATAGGCCTAGGGCAGGATGGACGTATGACGCGACTGGCTGATCTGGGCCTGACCATCGGAACCCTTCCCACCGGGGCGACAAACACGATCATCGATGTGCCCGGGGTTGGGCTGGGCCACTCCACCGTCGTCTATGACGATGCGCCGCCGCCCTTTGGTCGCGGCATTGCTCGCACCGGGGTTACCGTAGTGGATCTCGGCGATACGTTTTCGTCCCCGGTTCCGGCCGGTGTGAGTGTTCTCAACGGTGCCGGTGAACTCACCGCCCGTTCGCAGATCGACGAGTGGGGGGTTGTCGAGACCCCGATCTTCCTCACCTCAACCATGCAGGTGGGTCGCGTCTATGACGCTGCCTGTCGACTGTTGATGTCAGAGCAGCCGGCGATCGGTGTTGACGATGTGATCATCCCCGCAGTAGGGGAGTGCGATGACTCATGGCTCAACGATGCCCGCTATATGCACGTGACGGATGAGAATGTGGCCGCTGCGCTCACGGCCGCACGGGCCAGTGCGGGTTCGGGGCTCGTACCGGACCTGGGAGCCGTGGGTGCTGGCACCGGGATGTCCTGTTTCGACTACAAGGGGGGCATCGGCAGTTCATCACGGGTACTTCCCGATGGTCATGTTGTCGGTGTTCTCCTCCTGACGAACTTTGGCTCATGGCCCAGATTCACCCTCGCCGGGCACCCGATCGGGGCTCAACTGGGCGAGCCCGGGCGTCCCACTCCACCGCCTGCGGGGTCCTGTATCGGTGTCGTCGTAACGGATGCACCCATTGATCACCACGGCTGTGAACGGTTGGCGCAGCGAGTGGGGCTCGGTCTGGCGCGCGCGGGATCAGTTGCCACCCACGGGTCGGGTGAGATCTTTCTTGCGGTATCGCTGGGGCTGCGGGCACCTCGCGAGCAGGTCTCAACACGCACCCCACTCGCCGGCAGAGACCTGGATCCATACTTTGAAGCCGTCGTTGACGCAGCGGAAGAGTCGGTGGTGAGTTCAATGCTGGCCGCTCATGATGTGACGGGGGTTGACGGACGTACCGTGCCGGCGTTGCCAGTAGACCGGGTGCGGTCACTACTTTCTGGGACGGTGCGACCTAAGCCATGAATGACTCCGCACAGACCCGGATCGGATCCATGGCGAACGTCTGGCTGCCGATGCGCGATGGTGTGTACCTTGCGGCCACGGTCTACATTCCCCATCCCAGTCACGGACCTCAGCCCTGCATCATCGAGGCGCTCCCGTATCGCAAGGATGATGCGACGTCGCTGTCCCATCAGTCCGAGTACGAGCGACTACGTGATGAGTTCGGGTACGCCGTTGCCCGAATCGACCTGCGGGGGACGGGAAGTTCTGGTGGCCGGGCCGTTGACGAGTATCCGGTCTCGGAGCAGCAGGATCTCGCTGATGCGATGGATTGGCTGGTGGCCCAACCCTGGTGCGATGGCAACATCGGGATGTACGGCACCTCGTACAGTGGATTCAACTCACTCCAGATGGCCTGTGAGCGTCCACCACACCTCAAAGCGATCGTCGCGATCTACGCTACAGATGATCGGCACACCGATGACGTCCACTACATGGGTGGTCTGCTCAAGTGGATCGATCTGGTCGACTACCCCCACTACATGACTGCCTACAACGTCCTGCCGCCGGTGCCAGCTGTGTTTGGACCGGCGTGGCGACAGGAGTGGCAGGCCCGCTTCGAACAGAACGAGCCCTGGTTCCTGAACTGGCGCTCCCATCCTCGGGACAGTGCCTACTGGCGACAGGGCTCGGTACGTCCTTCATATGAACGCATCAACATCCCAACGATGATCGTCGCAGGCTGGGCAGACGGGTATCGCAACAACTCGTTCCGCATGATGCAGGAGCTGGCCAAGAATGAGGTTCCGCGCCGCCTGCTTGCGGGGCCGTGGGCACATGCAGATACATCCACCTCGGCACCTGGTCCGCGCATCGATCTGGTTCCGGAGATGGTCACCTGGTGGGATCGCTGGCTCCGCGGTATCGACAACGGGATTGATCGCGCACCCAACTCCGTCTGGTACGCCCGGTCCTCCCATAAGCCCACGGCTGCCCTCGATCTGGTTCCGGGCACCTGGCGAGCCGACAATTGGCCGTCACCGCGCAGCAGCCACGTGGAGTACCAACTCGGTGCACCGCGCACCTACCGGGTGATCCCTGATGTGGGTACGGCCGCGTGGATCTCATGTGCGGGCCACCTTCCGTGGGGGCAGCCAACGGATCAGCGCTACGACGATGCCGCATCGCTCACCTGGGATCTCGATCCGGCAGGTATCGAGATCGCCGGCCACCCGATTCTAAGGCTGGCTGTCTCGGCCAGTGCCCCGATAGCGACCGTCGCAATACGTGTTGAGGATGTCTCACCCGATGGCACCTCAACGCTGATCACTCGAGGCACGCTCAATCTCACCAGACGTGGGGGAATGGATCAGGCAGATCCGCTCGTTCCTCATCAGGTTTACGAGGTGGATCTCGAATGTGAGGCCACGACGTGGAGATTTGATGAGGGTCAAGTTCTGCGCATCGCTCTTGCTGGAACGGATTGGCCCAATACCGTCGCTCCACCGGAGCCGCTCACTCTCACCATTCACTCGGCGACCCTCGTCCTACCTGCGTATGACTCAACCGATGGTGCGGTTCCGCCGTCATTTGTTCCCGGACAGGAGTACTCCAGTGAGTCACCCGAAGGTGTCACGTGGCGGATCGAACGTGATGTGCTTGCCGGCACAACCGCGTGTGTCACCGCCCAGGGGAGTGAGTACGAGACGCCGTATGGCCGGATGCGCGAGGCCTACTCAGGTCGGGTCAGTGTCGACACGGCCACTTTTCAGCAGACGGCGACGGCTGATGTGGAGCTTGTGCTCTCCTTCAATGATGACGGTTCTGGTCGGCCTACAACTGTGAGTTCGCGGGCACATTTGGACATGTACTCGACTCCCGACACGTATGAGGTGTCCATCACGTCAACCTGTACCGAGGGTGAGTCCAGTCTCGGCACGAGAACCTGGACACGCATTTTCCCGCGGGATCTTGCCTGAGTGGTCAGTGGGCGTTCGCGACAACTGAGCGCTTGTCTGGTCAACCGTGACCGACACAGGTTGAGTCTTGGCAGTATCGTCATGGAATGGCCCGCAGACGAGTGGACGTGCGTCGTGAGGAGATCCTGGCTGCCGCTGCGGAGCAGGTGCTCATGCGCGGTTTTGGACACACCCGTGTTGTCGATGTTGCCACGGCCTTGGGTGTCAGCACATCACTGATCTTCTACCACTTCGGTACCAAGGAACGTCTGATGGCTGAGGCCTTCGAGTACGCGGTGGATCGCGACCTCAACGCCCTTGATGCAACCGTGGCTCGCGCCAAGAATCCCGTTGACGGTGTGCGCAGGATTCTGGCCATGTACTCGCCACAGGGAAATGCATACGGCTGGACAGTGTGGGTCGACGCATGGGCAGAGTCACTGCGTGAGCCACAGTTACGTGAGACGTACGTCCGACTCGACGACCGCTGGAAGGATGTGCTTACCGAACAGATTCGGCGGGGGGTGAGCACCGGTGAGTTCACGTGCCCGGATCCTGCGGCGAGTGCTTGGCGCCTATCGGCCCTGTTGGATGGGCTGGCCGTTCAAGTCATGATGCATCAACGCATCAGCAGGAAGACCCTGATGCAATGGGTCAGGGGTGCGGCGGCCGCGGAATTGGGCGTCAATCCGGAGATCCTCGCCCGTCGGTAGAGCGGAGATGTCGAGGTTCTAGTTCATCCAGTCGGGGACAAAGTTCGGGTCAGTGATGCCGGGGCGATCCAGGCGCCAGTCATTGATATCGACCGATGGCTCCTCACCACAGATCAATTCGGTCGCGAATCGTCCAAGGCAGGCAGCGAATTTCATACCCTGAGCTGAACCAAGCAGGACAGCCACCCGTGGATGGTTCGGCACAGTCGAGATGATCATCTCGCGGTCACGTGGCAGGGCATAGAGACAGCGCTTTGACCGCACGACTCCGCCCGTTGCCGGAAAGGTTCTATTCATGAAGGCTTGGAGGGTCTGCTCCATCACCGGATCCGGCTGGCCACTTCGGGTTTCCGGTGTGACCGTTGGGCCGCCCACATCATGTGAGGCTTTCACGGTGTCCTCACCGTAGGTCGGGAATCCGTAGTAGGACGGCTCGTCCATCCAGATCCACACCGGGAAGGTGCCGGGACGGAACTGCTCCGGATTGGAAATCTCGTAGTACGTCACCTGCTCCTCGGTGATTTTGAGGTCGAGTTGAAAGTCGAGTTGTGCGAGTAACGGAGCCGTCCAACTGTCTGCAGCAATCACCACATGTTTGACGTCGTACGAGCCCGTGTCGGTGTGGAGGTGGTAGACATCGTCGTTGTGCTCAAGGGATCGCACTGCACTGTTCTCAAGGAGTGTGGCCCCGTGACGACGGGCCTGATTCTGCATCGCGAGGACGCTGCGTGCCGCGGGTACGATGCCACTTCTGGCCTGAAACAGTCCGCGAGTGCCGTCGGGCACAGTGATCTGTGGCCAGCGGGCCGCAATATCTGAGGCTTCGAGGAGCTCGAACTCCACATCGTGCGCGTTCATCGCGTTCATGTAGGAGTCGATGCTGATGTACGCATCTTGGGGAAATAGGTCCAACCCACCGGCAATAGTGACGAACTCCTCGCCCGTCTCGGCTTCGAGGTCGTACCAATCGTCATAGGCGGCAAAGGTGAGCGCGACGTAACTCGCGCGGTGGTAGCTGTGTCTGATGATTCGACTGGTGTCGTGGCTGGACCCCTGGTCGTGACCAAACTCGAACTGCTCGAGTCCGATAACACTCATACCTTTTCGGGCCGCATGCCATGCACTTGATGAGCCGAGCGCGCCGAGTCCGATGACCCCAACGTCGTAGACGACTTCCCTCACAGAAGGACCACCTAGATCGCTGATTCAGGGAGGTAGCAGGCAGCCACGTGAGCCGTTGAGGGTTGAAGAACAGGGATTTCACGAGACGTGCACTGATCCAGAATGCCGAGTTCGGACGCCTGGCCGGAGGCCACCACCGGACACCGCGGATGGAATCTGCAGCCTCCCGGAATGCGGGTGGGATCCGGGGGTTCACCGGAGAGCACCACCTGCTCCACACGACCCATCTCTGGCACAACGGACAGCAGGGCGCGGGTATAGGGGTGCTTGGGGTTCGCAAGGAGTTCCTCGGTTGGCCCCTGCTCAACTACCCGTCCCAGGTACATCACGGCCACCCGATCCGCGATGTTCCAAGCCAGGCCGAGGTCGTGGGTCACAACAAGCAGGGACAGTCCCAGTTCATCGCGCAGGCGTAGCAGCAGGGCGAGGATCTCCCCGCGCACCGAAGCATCCAGACTTGATACTGGCTCGTCGGCAATGATCACATCGGGGTTGAGCACCAGAGCGCCAGCGATCACCACACGCTGCCGCTGACCACCGGAGAGCTCATGTGGATAGCGCAGAAAGAATCGCTCCGGTGGACGCAAGCCGGCCTGTGAAAGGGCTTGTGCCACCCGCTCATTCTCGTTATCTGTCAGGCCGTGGATGCGCAGTCCTTCAGCAACTGCCTCGTACACGGTGTGGCGGGGATTAAGGGCACCGGTTGGATCCTGAAGCACGAGCTGCACTCGACGGCGGTACGCCTTGAGGGCCTTAGATGAGTAGTCCAATGGCTCACC